>NZ_JCADBW010000015.1:0-64726 GCF_059264685.1 Faucicola sp. SE7633
TAGTAAGATTTTAAACATGATGACAGGGTGAAAGGCACTTTCGCCACGGTCACTGCTATGGACATGGCGTAGGGTGTGTTCGATACTTTGCCAGTTGATTAGGTTATGTAGTTCATCGAGTTCTTCGATGGCTTTGTGAGCGTTAATGAGACTGTCTGCTAGGGAGAGTTGCCCTGTTTGTTTCCATGCCATATTCGTGTCTTTTGCCATCTGTTTGATTTTACTGTATTATATCACTTTTACAAACTTTTGTGCATTTGTTCGTGCAAAGGTTTCTTAAATCTATTTCGGCATTGATTTTTTTAATCATGGCTATTGATAGACCCAATACACGGGGGATAAAAAAGGCGCAAGAGAGATTTGCGCCTTTTTGGGGTACAGCAAACACTTACGCCAGTTTATCACCGACTTGCGCCTCATCGGGTAGGGTGATGAGCGTCAAGCCTGTTTTGGGATCGCCTGCGGACAAAATCATGCCTTGGGAGATACCAAACTTCATCTTGCGGGCAGCAAGGTTGGTCACGCAAATGACCTTTTTGCCAACCAACGCCTCAGGCGCATAAAATGCGCGAATACCGCTAAACACATTGCGCGGCGTGTCTTCACCAACATCAAGCGTAAAGCGCAAAAGCTTGTCTGCACCCTCGACATAATCACATGCCAGCACCTTGGCAACTTTCATCTCAACCTTGGCAAAATCCTCAATACCGATGGTATCGGTGGTATGCTCGTTGGCTGTTTGGGTGGATGGGTCGGGGTTGGCAGGCGTGTGCGCTTGCGGCGCGCTGACGGTGGCTAAGTCTTGTTTGGATGCGTCAATCATCGCGTC
The DNA here is from genome assembly GCF_059264685.1 of Faucicola sp. SE7633. Classification (NCBI taxonomy): domain Bacteria; kingdom Pseudomonadati; phylum Pseudomonadota; class Gammaproteobacteria; order Moraxellales; family Moraxellaceae; genus Faucicola; species Faucicola sp. SE7633. Next base: position 830 of record NZ_JCADBW010000015.1, read on the forward strand.
GATTTGCGTTTGTTCGATACGCTGCATGAGCGGTTCAAAGCGGTTAATGGCATGCCCCAATAGTGGTGTATGGCGGCTAGCAAAGTCTAGCGATTCGATGTTTAAAAACGCCTGCGCCTTGGCGGTAAGCTGCGGCAACACGGGCGCAAGATATACCATCAACTGGCGAAAAACATTGAGCGCAACGGTACAAATCGCTTGTACCTCGGCTTGGTTGCCGTCAATTTTATTAAGCGCCCACGGTTTTTTGTCATCAATATACGCATTGGCTTGGTCGGCACATGCCATCACCAAACGCATGGCACGGCTAAATTCGCGTGCCTCATACGCGCGCGCAATCTCGTCGCCTGCGTCGATGACGGATTGAACAAGCTCAGGCTCTGCCAAGGTGTCCGCCAGTTTGCCGTCATGATTTTTGACAATAAACCCTGCGCTGCGGCTGGCGATATTGACGACCTTACCCACCAAATCGGCATTGACTTTTTGCATAAAGTCTAACAAATCAAGGTTGATGTCCTCAACTGTGGCTGATAGTTTGCTGGCAAAATAGTAACGCAAATATTCAGGGTTTAAATGCTCAAGATAGGTGGCTGCCTTGATAAACGTGCCGCGGGATTTGCTCATTTTTTCGCCATTGACCATCAAAAAGCCGTGCGCATTGATGGTGGTTGGGGTGCGAAAGCCTGCGCCCTCTAGCATGGCAGGCCAAAACAGCGCGTGAAAATACACGATATCTTTGCCGATAAAATGATGCACCTCGCTGTGCTCGGCGGCTGGTTTTGCCCAATAATCGTCAAAATTTAGCCCCGTACGCGCGCACAGATTGGCAAAACTTGCCATATAACCGACAGGCGCGTCCAGCCACACATAAAAATACTTGTCCTCGGCATCAGGGATTTGAAAACCAAAATACGGTGCATCGCGGCTGATATCCCAACGCGCCAGCCCTGCATCAAACCATTCTTGTAGTTTGTTGGCAATCGAGGTTTGCAAGCGGCCGTCTTGGCGCGTCCAGTTTTGCAAAAACGTTTCAAAATCAGGCAAATTAAAGAAATAATGCGTTGAGGTCTTGAGCACAGGCGTGCTACCTGACAGCGTTGAATACGGTGCAATCAGCTCGGTGGCCTGATAAGTTGTGCCGCAAACCTCACAGTTATCGCCGTATTGGTCTTTGGCATGGCATTGTGGGCATTCCCCCTTGACAAAACGGTCTGCCAAAAACAAGCCCACTTCGTTGTCATACAGCTGCTCAACCTCACTGGTTGAGATATGCCCTGCGTCGCGCAGGCGTTTATAAATCAGCTCGCTGTAGTGGCGGTTTTCGGGGCTGTGGGTGGAATAATAATTGTCAAACCCGACCAAAAACCCTGCAAAATCGCGTTCGTGCTCAGCTTTAACCTCGGCAATCAAGGCTTCGGGTGTGACGTGGTTGGCTTGAGCCTTGAGCATAATCGCCGTGCCGTGCGCATCATCGGCGCACACATAGTGCACACTGTGCCCCAAAGCACGCATGGCGCGTACCCAAATATCGGTTTGGATGTATTCGACCAAATGCCCAAGATGAATTGGCCCATTGGCATAGGGTAGGGCGCTGGTTACTAAAATTTTTCTCACAAGTCACCTGTTGTTGCTGCGTTTGTCTGTGAGCCGTTATGATAGCCTAAAATCGGTTTTTTTGCTGCCTTGATTTTTTACCCGTGCAAATGTTGCTGTGGTTAAAATGGCTTCACGTTTTGACAGCAAAAATAGTCAATCAAACGCAGCCCAAAACATTGAAACCGCATGGCATAAACGTCATGTAACGCTGATATCAGATAGATAAAACCGTTTTGGCGTAATCCGCCGATAAAAAAAAGTCAAATCAAAGCGCGGCCAAAGTTGTTGGGCTGTGCCAACACGACCCAGTAGGCAAAAACCGCTTGATAGCAAACTGGCTAAACACAAATTGGCTAGCAATCAGCTGCCAAACCACCCACAAGAGGCATTATGTTTAACTTTTTAAAACCCAAATCCGCCGCGCCATCGCCCAACCCAACCCAGCCCACCGCGCAGCCGACCACCCTGCCACCTACCACCAATGCCGCACCCGAAGCCCCCATCACCAAACGCGCGCCGACCCAAGCCGACCTTGCGCCCCATCCTCGCATTCGGCATATCGTGGTGGTTGCCTCAGGCAAAGGCGGTGTTGGCAAATCCACCACCACCGTCAATCTTGCGTTGGCACTACAGCAGCAGGGCTTGCGCGTTGGTATATTGGACGCGGATATTTATGGCCCCAGCGTGCCTGCGATGCTGGGTGTGGCAGGTGTGCAGCCAGCGCTTGAGAACGAACAATTTGTGCCGATTGAGGCGCACGGGCTTGCCATGTTGTCGATTGGCAGCCTACTGACGGATGACACCATGCCGATTGCATGGCGAGCGTCCAAAGCAACGGGCGCGCTGATGCAGCTGTTTGGGCAAACCAACTGGCCGCAGCTTGACTATTTGTTGATTGATATGCCGCCTGGTACGGGCGATATTCAGCTCACACTTGCGCAGCGCATTCCTGTGACGGGCGCGGTGATTGTGACCACACCGCAGCACATCGCGCTGTTGGATGCGCAAAAAGGCGTGGAGCTGTTTAACAAAACCCAAATTCCTGTGCTTGGCATCGTGGAGAACATGGCGCTACATGTGTGCAGCCAATGCGGTCATACCGACGCGATTTTTGGGCAAGGCGGCGGTGCGGACATGGCGGCGCGTTACGGTGTGCCGCTATTGGGGCAGTTGCCGTTGGCGGCAGGCATTCGCGAGCACATGGACGCAGGCACGCCATCGGTGGCGGCACAAGATGCGTTTGCGCCGTATTATCGCCAAATTGCCGAAAATGTGGCGAAAGCCGTCGCCAAAGTCGCCAAGCCTGTTGATAATCAGCGGATTTTTTAGCGCATGGTTTGTAGAACAATCAACGCAACGGCTTGTGGAACGCTTAGCCAAACAACTTAGCAAAATCTAAGCGTTCGGCAAACGGCTCGGCTTGCAAACTAAAATACGGCGACCATTCGGCACGATAGCCACCTGCACCGCCGTCAATGGCTGTTAGCGTCGCTGTCACGCCAAGCGGCACGCTGACCCGACTTGGCACATGCCCAAACGGAAAATCGGTATAAATCGGCAAGCCCGTTTGCATATGCAAATACGCCATCACCGCCGCCAAATCATAATCGCTGGCGTACGCATCCACCAGCTTACCCATGCTAAATTGCCCAAGTAGCAAGGCCTGCTGACGCGCCAACACACCGCTTAGGCGCAACGTTTGTAACATACGCTCCAATCGATACGGCTGCTCACCGATATCCTCAAGCAGCAAAATGCCATCATCAATCTGCGGCAAATACGGCGTACCGACCAACGATGACAGCACCGTCAGATTACCGCCCCACAGCGTGCCTGTGATGGCGGCTTGCGCACCGTGCGCGATATGCGCTTGTGGTGTGGTGACGTGCACATTGAGCGGCAGCCCGTGGCACAAATCAACAAAACGCTGCATGGTAAAGGCATTGGGGACAGGCGCGCCAAAATCGCCGCTTAGCATCACACCGGCTGCCGTTGGCAAGCTGCCATGCGCCAACAACGCCAGCGCAATGGCTGTGATATCGCTAAAACCCAGCACCAGCGTGCCGCGCGCTGCCAATTTGGCCGCAAGCGTGTGCCATTCAGCGGCCGTCAAGCCATCAAGCAGCCGCATTGCACCATAGCCACCGCGCACACTCAGCACGATTTTGGGCAACGCTGCCTCTGGCAGGGTAAGCAAGTCACGCAAATCCGCCAGCCGCTCAGCATCCTTGCCTGCAAAACGCTGACAACGCCGCGTCACCACCTGCGGATTGATGACATAAAACCCTGCCGCAATCAGCCGTGCCAGTGCGCGCTCATTGCGCGCCGCCTCCACGCTAAAGCCCGATGGCGCAAGCAAATACAATGGCACGGCCTGCCCACGACGCGCGGCATTTTTGGCTAAAATATCTTGAAAATCTGGCGTAAAATCCGCAACTTGCATATGATATAGCACAACTGAATAATAACTTAGCCGCCCAGCCGCTAATCGGGTAAATCCATCTTGCCGCCTGCGTCTTGCGTCATACCGACATAAAACACGCCCGTGGCAACAAGGCTTGAAAAACCGACAAACAGCGCGTCAAACGGTTTATGCAACCACCAAAGATTAATACCCGTAAACACCACACACGCTGCGCCAAAAAACACCGCCAACCAGCCCAGCTGCGCTTGTTGATGTAGCGCGCGTCTGCGTTGCTCATAGCCATAAAAACGCAGTGCCACACCGCAGCCGTACGCCACCACACCCAGCATCAGCCAGTTTAAAAAGCCCATTTGTTGCCTGCCTGTTGTTTGTGTTAAACCGTTTTGACGTTCGCGCCTTCGCACGCCACGTGATAAATGGTGTTGCTACCGCGATAAATATACGCCAAATACGCGCTGTCAAATTGCGGATTGAGCCGCGCAAAGCTATCAGTCACCTTGGCCAACACCAGCACGCGATCAGGCCGCGCCAACACCGCCTGCAAATAGCGTTGCTCATCTGCCTTGATGTCAAAATAGCGCGGCAATTCGGCGCTGTCATCGGCGTGGGCAGGCGTGAGCACCTCAAGCGGTTCGGGGTTGTCCCAGTCTTGGGTCGGGTCATTAAAGCGGCGCATTTGCATCTGATAACCCGTGCCGTTGCGGCTGATTTTGATTTGCGCAGGCTCATCATGGCTGACGGTGTAGCAGCCAACCAATACGTCTTGCGCCTGTGTTTGCGCATGGGTGGGAGCGTTGGCAGATGGATCAGACGGCTGACACGCACCGAGTACGGCAAGTGCTGCGCCAACCATCAATGATTTGGTATAAACACGCATGAAATAAGATGCTGGTGGCATTCCAAAATGGCATTGGTAAAATTGAACGTGGGCGATATTTTGACTTGCTCCCCTGCCTAAAGCAAGGGGGTTTTTTTACAAGACGGTCAGACTTGCCGCCTACGGGCAATTTAGCCTTCACTTAACGGTTGTTGTAAGACCCTGACTATATAAGATGAGTATAGCAAAACTTATGGCATGGAACAAATTTTCATACGTTTGCAGGATTATCAAGTTGCCGAAAGCTTGCGCCTAAAGACACAGATTTAGGGCAACGCGGCTGACAGCGGTTTGGGCGGCATTTGTTGGTTAAAGCAAATTTTGCTATAATCGTTTAAATTTTCTCAAGTTTTAACTGTGCAGCGAACGCTAGCCAAACACCCCAACGCCCGTCAAATTACGCTTGTTGCATAAAATTGCCAAAGCATCTGTCGGGGCTAGCTCCCTAGGCCGACAGTTTTGCTCATCCATCATCCTTTTGATTTGCGGAAGTCCAAATTTGCCAAAAACAGCCTCCAGCCCCGTCCAGCGGCCTATTTTACCGCCGCTTGTTCAACATGTCTTAGCCTATACCGACGGCGCGTGTCGTGGGAATGGCAAAATTGCAGGCGGCGCAGCAGGCGGCTATGGCGCGGTGATTATCATGCCGACAGGTGAGCAAATCGACATTTGCGGCGGCGACAGAGCAACCACCAACAACCGCATGGAGCTACAAGCCGTCATCACCGCTTTGCAGCATACGCCGCGCGATATGCCGCTGGAGCTGTGGTCTGATTCTAAATATGTGCTAGACGGCATCACCCAATGGATTAACGGCTGGAAAACCAAAAACTGGCGCAATGTCAAAAATGTGGAGCTGTGGCAACGGCTGGATGAATTGCGCCGTGGACGGCAGGTGCATTGGCGTTGGGTCAAGGGACATGCAGGGCAGGTGGGCAACGAGTATGCCGACCGTCTTGCCAACCAAGGCATTGATAATTTGCCAAACACCTTTAGCAAAATTGCTTATCCTGCGGCAACCGCGCAGCCGACCCCACATTCACCACCAACCAATCGACCGACTATGCCAACCATTGAGCCCATACACCCCGGCCCCACATCCGCCACAGGCAGCGCGATGACCGATGCAGACTGGCAAGCGTTAAATACCGCGTATAACCATTTACCCGATGACATAAATCCTACCAATATCAACCATAGCCATGACGATTCACTGCGCGCGCCTAACCAAGCAGCGCCATCCAATGCGTCATCATCAGCCATACCGCCACACAATGCACCGCTGGCGAACACGCCAACACAGGTGGCAGATATGGCGGCGTTTGTCAATGCCCAAGGCGTGTTTGTGGCACAAGACGATGCCTTGCAGGCGCGTCGCCCGATGTTTGATGGGGTGACCAACGCGCCCAATCCGACGTTTGTGCCGTTATTGCCCATCGCCAAACACAGCGGACGCGGCAACCGTCAGTTGATTTTGGACACCGAAACCACAGGCACCGACCCCCAAAGCGGTGACCGTATCGTGGAGGTTGGTATTGTTGAATTGATCAACCGCCGCTTTACAGGCGAAAAACTACACGTTTATATCAACCCACAGCGCGATATGTCTGATGAGGTCATCAACGTGCACGGGATTTACCCCGAGTTTTTGGCGCAGATGCCGACGTTTGCCCAAGTTGGGCAGGCGATTTTTGACTTTATCCAAGGCGCAGAATTGGTGGCACACAATGCCAGCTTTGATATGAACTTTTTGCAAGCCGAGTTTGAGCGTATGGGCTTGCCAGATATCAATGAGCGTGTGGCGGTGGTTGATAGCCTTGCCATCGCCAAGCAGATGTATGCAGGGCAGCGCAACTCACTGGACGCGCTGGTCAAACGCCTAGATGTCGGCAAGCAGGACCGTACCTTTCACGGGGCATTGCTGGATGCCGAGATTTTGGCGGAGGTTTATTTGGCGATGACGGGCGGGCAGGTCGCGCTGGCGATTGATGAGGAAATCGGCGGCGGCACGGGCAGCCATCGGCGTTTTGACGTGCCTGTCAAACGTTACACCGCCAATGCCGCCACCGAAGCGGCGCACCGCGCGTGGCTAGATGCGCAGCGCGAACAATACGCGGCACTGCCCGAAGGTTGGTAACCGCCCAAAGCCGCTATTGCTTGTTGTCTTTTAGCTGGTTTAGTGAGGCGGTGTCAAGCTTGATGTCGTTATTGGTGACGGGGGTGGTTTCGATGACTTGCTCAGGCACAAAGCGCACCTGTAGCTTGGCAGGTGGGCGGTTGGGATAACGCGCTTGGCTTAGCGCGATAATCTGCTGCTCCATATCGTGCACATCTTGATAGCTGGGCGGTGTTAAGCCTTGCAATACCACCCGAATCAGATACGGCTTGGTGGCGGTCGGGTCGTCAGGCGTTTGGCTTAAGCCTGCTTTTTTCTCACTGACATCAAAGCTGGTGCTGACCACATAGCTGGGTTGATTGGCAATGCCTTGTTCGATGATGGTTTTGACCGCCGCTTCATAGTTTTGCTGCTGCATTTTGTGCTGAAAATTCACCGCCAAATAAACACTAATCGCAATCAGCAGTGTCAAAGACACCGCATTGCGGCGGATAAACAACAACGCTTGCCGCCATTTAGAGCCTTTGGCTTGCTCATCTTGCGTTTCATCAATATCGAGCCTACGAAAACCTGCCACCCACAACACCAGCGCATTGGTAAACTGAATGGCCAAAATGTTGGTCAAAGTCAAAACCAGTGCGCCCAACGCCAGCCGATACTGCCCCGTTGCCAGCAAAATTCCGCTGGCTGTCAAAGGCGGCACCAACGCGGTTGCCACCGCCACACCGACCACCGCCACAGGCAAGTTGGGCGAGATGATTGCATACGCGCCTGCCGTACCGCCTGCCAGTGCTACTACCACATCCATGGTGTTGGGCGCGGTACGTGAGATAATCTCTTGGCTTAGCGCCTGCTCAGGATGCAGCCAGCCCAGCACCATACCGATGGCATAAATCAACAAGCCACCTGTCGCAAGCGTAAACAACGATTTTTTGAGCAAGGCAAAACGCGCGTCAATAATCGCCAGCGCGATGCCGCTAATCGGGCCCATCAACATAGCCACCAACATCGCGCCAATGACCACGGCAGGCGAATTTGCCAGCAGCCCAAAGCCTGCAATCACCGCCGCCAAACCATTGAGCAGATAAAACGTGCGCGTTGGCAGTGCGCCTGATTCGATGTTCAGGCGCACTTGGCGGTAGTCAATCGCCTGTTCGCTGTGTTTTTTGGCAAGAAATTGTTTAAATGCCTCGTACTGTTCTTCTTGCTGCGCCTTAAGCTGTTTGGCAACCTCAGCGTTGATATCTTGGTCAATGGCTGCACGGGACAGCGCAGCTTGGGTGGACTGGGCGGACTGCTTGGCAGGCGTGTGGTCAGCGTCTGGGTGCTGTGCTGCGTCCTTTTCGTCTGCATTGGCATTGCTGCTAAGCTGCTCATCAACGGCTTGCGCCACCACTTCGATGGTCGCTTTATCAAAGCCTTGTTGGGTGAGCTGCTCGATATCATCCTCAGTCAAAACGTCTTCGTCGTCATCGGGTTTTGGCTTGGTTTGGCTGTGGGCGGTCGGCTGATGGACTGGGTGCGTGGGCAAAACAGCAAGCGGCCGTTGGTTTGCTGGTGCAATATACTGAAAAATTTGTTGGGCTAAGGCGTTGTGAGCAGATGGTTTGGCAGGGTGTGGGCTGGGTAAATCGGGGTGGTCTTGGTCAGTCATGATGGGTCAAAATTTTATAAAAAAGTCAATGACAAAACAGCATGTTTTTAATGGTATAGTTCATATTCATAAAGGCTTTAAACAGCCAATTCATGGCCGGCTGCCAGCAAGATGCTGCGCCTATTGTGCCAAAAACTTGCCGCGATTTGGATAAATTTTTGCATAAATTGCTGCGAGATAATAAAAACTGGCTTATACTGATAACATTTAAGCGTTTTTCACCCAACAAAACTGCCACCTAATCTAACCCATTTAGCCAAATTAACCAAAAAGCTAGGACATCACAATGCCAACCGCCCAATCTGTAACCAATTATTTGTCTGCCAGTAACTTTGATTTGCCATCGTTGCACCTGCTACGCAGCGAAATCAGCGGTATTTTAAATGACGGCGAGCGTCATCTAAGCGCATTTAACGATGATGCCGAGCAGTACGCTGCGTTGATGGATTCGGTTGAGACATTGCGCCAGCTTACGCAGGTGTTTCGCTTGATTAATCTTGAGGAAGCAGCGGTGCTGGCAAGCACGCTTGCTGATGGCTTTTTGCAGCTGTATGAGGCGCATGAGGACGCGGACGAGACCTTGATGATGCACGTGTCTGAGGGCATGATGCTGCTTGGGCGGTATGTTGAGTTTGTGTTGCTCAAGCAAACCATCGCGCCTGCGTTGCTGTTGCCGATTACCAACCAACTGCGCGAGGATTTGGGGCAGCATCCACTGGTATTGGACGATTTAAGCGACAGCAAAACCAGCAGCCTGGCGATTGCCAACCCCGAGCAAAATTTTCAGTCATTGCGTGATGTTCACATCGACGGGCAAGACATTGACAAGCTTGCCACCGCATACCGTGCAGGTTTGAGCGTCGCCTTGATGGCCAAACACCCACCAACCGACCCCGATGCCTTACAACAATTGGCTGCCATGCAAGCGGCGTGTACCTTGATTGCGCAGCACACCTCAAGCCTGTTTTGGCAAGCGGTGGCGGCAAGTGTGACGGATTTGGCTCACGCCTTGCCATTAAATAACGTACAAAAACGCGCGCTGATTTTTGCCGAGCAGCAATTTCACGATTATTTGCCAGTCAATGACGCGCGTTTTGCCGATTTGGTGCAGTTTGCCAGCCTGCGCGATGGGCAACTGGCGCAATCTGTTATGCAAAAGGTACGCGGCAACACTTTGGATGATGCGCAATTGGCAGACATGCGGCGGTTTTTGCTTGGGCCTGATTGTCAGGTCACCGACACGTTAAATGACTTAATTCAGCAAGAGATTGAGGCTATCAAAACCGCAAGCGACACTTACACGCGTGAGCAAAACCTCAACGCACCCGAGCAGGCGCTAAATGACATGGTGGAGCGGTTAGAGCATTTGCGCTTGATTTTTAAAATGCTTGACTTGCCTGAAGCCAGCACCGCACTTGCCGCCCAGCGTGATGCGGTCAAAGGCTGGACACAGGCAAGCCCCGAAGACTACGACAACCTGTTGGCAAGCTTGATGGTTGCTGAGAATGCGTCGATTGAGCTGGCGCGCAGTCATACCCCCGGAGCATCGCTGATACCGCTGCACAACAAGCGCATTTCTTTGCACCAGTTGGACCGTGCGTATAACACGCTGATTCAAGAAAGCCGCGCGTCGATTGCTGCCATCGAGACCGCGTTTAACGATTATCTTGCCGCCGCACAGCCTGATATCACCCATTTGGCAAACGTCGCCACGCTGCTGCGCCAAGTGGCAGGCGCGTGCCAGTTTTTAAACCTGCCCCAAACCGCCAAAATGCTCAAGCGCGCAGCAGAGCACTCTGACACGGTGCTGCAGCACACAGGCAGCACCAATGCTGAGCGTTTGGCGCGCATGGCAGATGTCATCATGGCGGCGGATTATTATTTAGAAAGCCTTGAGGCGCACAAACCTGCCAGCCCACACGCGGTCAAAGTGGGGCAAAATAGTCTGCGTGCATTGATGGCGGCGTAATTGGACATTACCCTGTATGTCACAAAATGCAGCAAACCTACGCTGGCTGATTCATGAGGGCGACAGTTTTGCCGAGTGTGCCGGTAAGGTGCTGTTTTCGCCCGATGATTTTGGGGTATCGGTGACCCAGACCGCAGATTGGCAAGCGCGCGGCTTATCCGTTGGCAAGTTTGCCTATCAGGGTCAAGCCTTAAACGTCTGGGTGATTCGCCGTGCCGATGTTGGCGCAATGCCAGATATGACATTTAGCCCACTGCGCGATTTGATCGCGTGGGCAGACAGCGATACCGCCCAGCTTTTGACCAAAGCACGCCAGCTACTGCGCTGGCAAGATGAGCACAAATTTTGCAGCCGCTGTGGCAGCCCGACGCAGACCCGTGCCGAATCTGCTGCAGCGATTTGCCCCAAGTGCCGCTACCGCCAATACCCACGTATCCAGCCGTGTACCATCACCGCCGTCTTACGCACGATAGACGGCGCGCCGCATATTTTATTGGCGCAGCACCACCGCGCCCAGCAATCGGGCATGTATAGCCTGTTGGCAGGCTTTGTTGAAGTCGGTGAAACGCTTGAGCAATGTGCTATGCGCGAGGTGGGCGAGGAGGTTGGCATTGTGGTCAATAACTTGCGCTATCTTACCAGCCAGCCGTGGGCGTATCCCAGTAACTTGATGGTGGGTTTTGTGGCGGATTTTGTCAGCGGTGATATTGTGTGGGATGTCAGCGAGCTGACCGACGCACGGTTTTTTGACTTGGCAAAACTCAACACGCAAGACAATGCCACGCCAACCGATGACAGCCCACGACTGCCAGCCAAAGGCACGATATCGCGCTGGATGATTGAGCAGCTAAAGCAGCAGCTTACCAAATAAGCGTTTGTCAAATCACATGATGGTTGATTATAATTCACGGTTTGACCCATCGTTCAACCGTTGATTACCGTCTTTGCGTTATGCCCAGTTTGTTTGACCGCCTGCCTGCGTTGTTTGCCCGTTTGCACTTAACCGCGCAACCGCCCACCACGCAAGCCCAAATCGCCGCGATTGATGCCGTGTTGCCACAAACCCAATGCGGCTTATGCGGTCATGCCGATGGCTGTTTGCCGTATGCCACTGCCATTGTGACGAAAGGCGAGGCTTACAACCAATGCGTACCAGGTGGGCAGCCCGTTGCCGATGCCATTGCCGCGCTGCTCAACCAGCCAAGCCTACCTGCCGTACCATCAAAATGGCCAACCGACCCCGTCAGTCACCGCCCCGCTGAGGTGCGTGCCGTCATTCGCGAGGCTGATTGCATTGGCTGCACCAAATGTATCACCGCGTGCCCCGTTGATGCCATCATCGGCAGTGGCAAACACATGCACACGATTTTTGCCGATTGGTGCACAGGCTGTGAGCTGTGTTTGCCACCGTGCCCTGTGGACTGTATTGATTTGTACCCCGTCGCGCCCACGCCTGCGGCTAAGCGTCCTGCCCAACAAGCGGATTTGCGCGCGCGTTATCACGCCCATCTACGCCGTGTTGAGCGTCAAGTCAATGACCAGCAAAACGCCCAGCCCGTTGTCAGTATGGTACAAGCCAAACTCAACGACACCAAAATTGACATCAACGCAAATCAAGCCAAAACCACCATTGAGGCGGCAAAACTGCGCACCCAAATCAAAAAACTTCAAAAACAACTTGCCGTACGCGCAAACCCAGCCAAGCAAGCCGAGCTTGAACGCTTGCTGGCAGAACTGGCAGCCTTACAGCCGCCGACCGACTAAATTTGTCCATTATCAAACACCATACCATCCCGATGCCCAACCCACAAACCACCAAGCCTGCGCGTATCACCCACAAAACCGCGCAAACACCGCCATCACCGCGTATGCCCGATGCCTGCGTGCCACCGTTTTTTGCCAAACTTGCCGCCACCATCGGCAAGCCACAGACCGAGCTTGAATACCGCAGCGATTTTGAATTGTTAATTGCCGTGATACTATCCGCGCAAGCCACCGATGTTAGCGTCAATCAGGCCACGCGCAAGCTGTACGCTGTTGCCAACACACCGCAAGCCATATTGGCATTGGGTGAAGATAAGCTCAAAGACTACATCAAAACCATCGGGCTATATAACGCCAAAGCACGTAACATCATTAAGACCTGTCAAGATTTATGCGATAAATTTGGCGGACAAGTGCCTGACAATCGCACCGATTTAGAAAGTCTGGCAGGTGTGGGGCGCAAAACCGCCAACGTGGTGCTCAATACCGCGTTTGGACAGCCGACGATGGCGGTGGACACGCATATTTTTCGCGTTGGCAATCGCACGGGACTGGCGACGGGCAAGACCGTGCGTGTTGTTGAAGATGGGCTGGTGGCGCGCATTCCCGATGACTACATGATGGACGCGCACCATTATTTGATTTTGCACGGGCGCTACACCTGCAAAGCGCGCGCGCCGCAATGCGGCAAATGCCCCGTGTTTGAGGAATGCCAATTTCCACAAAAAGCCGCGTTTGTTGAGGTATGACCAGACGTTGTGCCGAAATTTTGCCGCAAGGCTTGGCATAAGCGGCTAAATGCCAAACACGAATAACGCGCACGCAAGATAGCAGTTGGCAAATGCACAATTTTGCGGTAGGCTATGGCAGTTTTCGCCACATGTGGGTGAATTTTTAGACCGATTGAAACAATTTTTAACCAAAAAAAGGACGCAACATGGCAGACTTTAACCAAATCCTAGACGCAGGTGATGTCGATAGCGGCGTGATCAACGTGGTTGTTGAAATTCCTGCAGGTTCATGCAACAAAATCGAATGGAATCGCAAATTGGGCGTGTTGCAACTTGACCGCGTTGAGCCAAAATTGTTTGCCAAACCAACCAATTATGGCTTTATCCCACAAACCTTGGATGAAGACGGCGACGAGCTTGACGCGCTTATCATCACCCAAGATCCCCTGCCCACAGGTGTGGTCATGGAAGGCAAAATCATCGGCGTGATGAAGTTTGTTGATGATGGTGAAGTCGATGATAAAATCGTCGTCGTACCTGCCGATGACCGCAACAACGGCAATGCCATCAGCACATTGGCGGACTTGCCTGCGCAGTTGATTAAGCAAATTGAGTTCCACTTCAACCACTACAAAGACCTCAAAAAAGCAGGTACGACCAAGGTTGAGCATTGGGGCGATATCGAAGAAGCCAAACAAGTGATTAAAGAATCACAAGAACGCTGGACACAGCAGGCCTAAGCTTAGGCGATGCGTTACCATCAGACCCCATTGCCCAACGGCGATGGGGTTTTTTGCCTAAGGGCTCAACCTGTCTGGGCAAAACGGTTGCTATTTAAAGACCGATTTTTTACAATGGCGCGGTTTGGCAAACATCGGCAGGTTTATGCGTCGCTGTTTGTCGGGTCAATAATGATTGTAAAAGGTTTAAGCCCATGACCGCTGTGCCAAGGTTGTATCGTGTTGCCGTAAGCGTGCTTGCGCCCTTATATCGCGCCAAGCTGCGCGTCAAGCGCGCGCCCACCCGTGAGATTGGCGAGCGGTTTGGCAAGGGCTATGCCGAGGTACGTACCGCGCGCCCGCTGATTTGGTGTCATGCGGTGTCATTGGGTGAAACCAACACGGTAGCGCCGATTTTGCAAGGTCTGTTGGCGGCAGGTTATGCACTGTGGATTACCAACACCACCCAGACAGGTCATGCGCGCGTTGGGCAGTTGTTTGCCGATGAGCAGGCGGCAGGTACGGTGTACCAAAGTTTTGTCCCTGTCGATAACGCAGCGGTCATTGAGCGTTTTTTGGCGCATGTCAAGCCCATTGCGGCTTTGTTTGTCGAAACCGAGCTGTGGGCGATAACGCTGGCAAAGCTTAACAAACAGCAGATTGCCAGTATTTTGGTCAATGCGCGGCTATCGGATAAGTCGTTTCGCGGCTATCAGCGCGCCAAACGCACAAGCCAAAGCATGATGGACAATTTGACGCTGATTATCGCGCAGGACAAGGACTCTGCCAAACGCTTTCGCCAGTTGGGTGCGCGCAGTGACAAAATCCGTGTCGCAAGTTCACTCAAATGGTCAAGCAAAACCAATCCGTTGATGATACGCCGTGCCATGCGCTTGCAGGAGGATTGGCAGCTTACGGCGCGGCAAGTCATCGTTGCTGCCAGTACCCATGCAGGCGAAGAGGCGTTGATTTGGCAGGCGGTGCAAGCCTTGCCCAACGCACAGCAGATTTTACTGATTATCGTGCCGCGCCATCCTGAGCGTTTTGACGAGGTGGCACAATTTTTAGCCGAGCAAACAGGCAATGCCGTGCCGCGTCGTAGCCAACATGCCGCGCCCAATGCACAAGATAGCGTGTATTTGGCAGATAGCATGGGCGAGCTTGGCGTGTGGTACGCGCTGGCGGATATCGCGCTGGTGGGTGGGTCGTGGGTGGATATCGGCGGACACAATCCCATCGAGGCGGCCGTGGTTGCCAAACCCATTGTCATGGGGCTATACACGCAGACGTGTCAAGCGATTGTTGATAAATTGCGTGCCGTGGGTGCATTGCAGCAAGCACCCGACGCGCCTGCGCTGAGCGCGGTACTAGCCGACTGGTTAGCCCATCCCGATGCAGCCGTGCTGGCAGGCAGGCAAGGGCAGTCACTGGCAAAACAGCACCAAGACGCGACTTACCAGCAGCTGGCGATGATTTTGGACGCTTTAGACAGCCATCATGAGCGACGCGTGGCAACCCAAGTGCGCTTGATTGACAACGCACCACCCATGGCGGCCAACGATAAAACCATCATCGATGATTTTACGCCCTAGGGGGTTTAATCATAAATGATTTAACCAAAGTGGCTGGTATGTACCAAAAACTGCCCACACAGCACGCTGACCGCGTTTTCGGTGCGTAAAATGCGCGTGCCAAGGCTGATAGGCGTAAAACCTTGGGCGGCAAATAACGCCACTTCATAATCAATCCAGCCGCCTTCCGCCCCGATGGCCAAAATCGTCGGTGTGGCCGTTAGCAGCTGGTCGGCCAGCGTTGCGCCAGCGTATGGGTGGGCAATCAAGCCTTGCTTGCCAGTCAGCAGCGTGGGCAATTCGTCTTCAACAAATGGCTTAAGGCGCGTGCGCAGGTGCACCGCCATCGGCACAGTGTCGCACGCTTGTTGCAGACCTTCGCGCACATAGTCATCAATTTGGTGCACAAGCGGTGATTGCCAGTAGCTTTTTTCACTGCGATAGCTATTGACCAAATACAACGTCTGCACGCCCATCGCCGTCATATCCAGCACCAAGCGGCGCAATACTTTAGGGCGCGGCAATGCCAGTATGACCGTCAAATCAAGCTTGCGCGGTGGCGCGGTTGAGCAGTCGATGTCGGCAAGCGTCACCGCGTCATCGCTGAGCGCAGCAACACGCGCTTGCCCGATAGGGCCGCCAAGCTTACCGACCTTAATGGTTTGCCCAACGCTTGCGCGTAGTACGCGGTTTAAATGCTCTACCACCGCGCGGTTAGTCAGCGTCAGCGCATCGGCGCAATCAGCAGGCAATAGCAACAAATTCATTGAATATCAAACACTTGCCGCAAATATGCCAAAAACGTGTCGTTGTCGGTCATGGTTTTACCGGGGCTATCGGATATCTTTGCCACCGATTGCCCGTTGCATTCGACCAGTTTTAGCACGATGTTAAGCGGTGTTTGCCCCATGTCATTGGTCAGATGCGTGCCGATACCAAAACCCAACTGAAAACGGTCGTTAAAATATTCGTACAACTCCCACGCCGACTCAAGCGTCAAGCCGTCGCTAAAGTTAAGCATTTTGGTCTTTGGGTTGATTTTAAGCCGTTTATAATGCTGATACGCCTTATCACCCCACACATATGGATCGCCGCTATCATGGCGCAAGCCATCAAACAGCTTGGCAAAATACAAATCAAAATCGCGTAAAAACGCATCCATGCCGACCACATCCGTCAAAGCAATGCCCAAGTCACCGCGGTATTCTTGCACCCATGCTTCCAGCGCCGCCTTTTGAAAATTGCGCAAGCGCACATCAAGCGCTTGAAATGCCTGCAAAAACTCATGCGCCATCGTACCAATTGGCGTTAGCCCCAACTCTTTGGCAAAATATACATTGCTCGTACCGCGAAAAATCTCAGGCACTTCTTTAAGCCGCTCAATGACATGACGTTGCCATGCAACACTGTAACGCCGCCGCGTGCCAAAATCCGACAGCAAAAACGGCGTTTCATTGGCCTGCATTCGCGTGCGGTAGTCTTTGAGCAAGGTGATTTTATGCGCCAGTCGCCGCTCACCTTCTGCCAACGCCGCCGCTTGGTCAAGCCTGCGAAAATACAGCTCATTGACAATGGCTAAGACATAAATCTCAAACATCATCGCTTGAATCATCGGGCCTTCAATACGAATATCGAGCCTGCCTGCGTCATCAATCGAGGCAACAATAAACCGCCGTTTGAGCTCAAACAACTCCAAATAATCGACAAAATCGCTTTTGATAAAACGCAAACCGCGCAAATACTGCAACTCATCAGCCGTAAAGCGCAACGTACACAGCGCGTCCAGCTCCGCATTCACGTCATCCAGCAAATCTGCCAGCGGATACGCCGCCTCAGCAAGATTGCGGCAACGGAATAAATAGACGCTATGGGTTTGCGGATATCTGTGCAACAGCACCTGCAGCATGGTAAATTTATACAAATCCGTGTCAAGCAGCGATTGAATAATCGGCATGATATGGTGTCCTATGGTGTCAATTTGGTATCAATCCATTTATGGTTTGGCGATGAATCACTCAATAATCAATGCAAACAAGCCAAAATTTAGCCTAAACCAATTTGGTAACCGCCTGTTTTTTCCACACAAACTGATAGTATAGCCCTTGTAGCACACTCATGGTGACAAAATTTGCCACATACGCCCACCAAATCCCCTCAAGCCCAAACCGCCGACTGAGCAAAAACGCGCTTGGCAGCTCAACCAGCACAATACTGGCAATGCTAATAAACATCGGCTGCCACACCATCCCCGTGGCACGCATCATCCCACTAAAAATCAGCCCCGTGCTAAACAAAATAATGCTCCACAGCACGATATGTAGCAAGTGCTGAGCCAGCGCAATCACACTGTCATCGGTGATAAACAGCGCCATCAAATACCGCGAAAACACATACGCCAGCACAATCAGCGCACCTGTAATCGCAACATTGACCATCAACGCCGTGCGCGTCACACCGTTGAGCGCATCTGCCTTGCCTGCGCCAATGGCTTGTGCCGCAAAAATCGACGCGGCAATCGCAATCGACACCGCAGGAAACTGCACATAGCTTAGCACCTGATTGACCGCGCCATACGCCGCCGTTGCGTGCGTGCCAAAGCGGTTGATCAAACCAATAATCACCAAGCCCGACACCGCCCCCGTCACCATCTGAAACGCCGTCGGCAAACCCAGCCGAATCACCTGACGCGCAATATCAGGCTGCACGCGGACATACGATAGCAACCTGCCATCTAGCTGCAGCGGATGATTTTTGCGCCGCGTGTACACCGCCAAAAACACCAACACCAAAAACTGTGACAGCAGCGTAGCAACCGCAGGCGCGTCGATGTCAATTTTAGGCAGCCCCAGCCAGCCTTGAATCAGCGCAGGCGTGACCACAAGCCCAATACCGATCGAAATCCCCACCGCCAGCAGCGGCGTGACCGAATCACCCACACCGCGCAGCAGCGACGTATAGGCAATAAACAAAAACAACAGCGGCGAACCTGCCAACATCAAATGCGCATAACGCGCCGCCATGCCCTGTATCTCAGCAGGCACGCCCATCTGCGCGATAATCGTCTGGCTAAACGTCGTGCCAAGCAGCGCAATCACAATGCCTAGCAGCCCAATAATAGCAAAGCTATTGCCCGTGATGCGCTTGACCAAATCCAAATCCTGCGCGCCCCACGCTTGCCCCAGTAAAATCGATGACCCCGACGCAATACCAATGATAAACGCCAACAAAAAAAACAACAATGGCGCAAACACCGTCACCGCGGCCACCGCTTGCACGCCCAGCAACTGCCCAACAAAAATGGTATTAATCGTACCCGACAGCGACTGCAAAATATTGGTCGCCAAAAGCGGCAACAAAAATACCAAAAACGGCTTCCACAGCGTTGCCACGGAATCAAAATTGGGTAGCGTAGAGGGTTTTTTCATACAAAGACCAACCACCTGTAGACGCGCCTAAAAATTGGGCGTTAGTATACGGGTTTTATTGGCAAAGTATAGCACCCAAATCCATCAAATCCGCCAGCCCACGGGCACAAATACCGCACAACAAAAAACGGCCAAAACCCTTGCTACATAAGGGTTTTGGCCGTCTAAAATATGGCGGAAGCTGAGAGATTCGAACTCAAAAACCCATATAAATCAAAACTGTTTCCGCTGAAAAATCTTATTTTAATCAATTACTTGATATATTTATGATTTCATTGAGCCAGCCCACGGCTAGCCCATGCAAATTATTTGTATAGAGTAGCTGGAACGGTTTGGAAACTAGGCGCATATTAATGGTGTTTTAGGGATTTGTAAAATTTTCAAACCGCAAAATAAAAAGGTTACAAAGGTTACAGAGTCAGAAAAATTTATTTAAGTAATTGATATTAATAATAAAAAACTTAAAATAAAAAGGTTGCAAAAAGGTGATTTTGAGGTTACATGCAACCTTTTAAAAAGGTTACTTGCCCAACAAATTAAATATTTGATTTTTATAGGTTTATTTTTATGTAACCTTTTTTGCAACTTTTTGTGACCGCCCAAAGGTTGCAAAATAAATTCAATATAAACAAAAGTTTAAGTGAAATTATCCGATTTTGTTACCTTGTAACCTTTTTTGCTGCTAATCGTGAGAGCGACCTCAATTTATCATCCAATTTTGCGTAAGTTTTTATTGCCTCAAGCCGCAACGTTTTGCATCACCGCATTTTTACCCAAATCTTTATTGTTGCGACCGTTGGCTCAATTTTTGATGCATAAAAATCACGTTTTTATGTATACCGCGTCCGCGCGGGAGGGAGCGGCCGACGTCTACACACGATCCAGCCGATTTTACGCGTTTGTTTTTATTGTGGCTTGCGTCTTGATGTCGCGCTGGACATTATTTTATTCGCGCATTGGCTTGCTACTGCTTGCGTGTAGAGCGATACTGTTCTCGTCGATAACGACACCCGACTGAAACGGGCCAACACGAGGAAATGATTATGTTTACACTTGCGCATACCGCTGCTATTGTCTACCGCCACGCCGATACTTTACACGTCGAACACAGCGACAGCACTGTGACTATTACTAAGCCCCAGTTTTATATTGTGATGAAGGTGCGCCCCGATATTGTCTATCTCAGTGTGTACGAAGGCGAGGATGAGACACTGACCATCACTTACACAGCGATGGACTATGATGAGCTAGAGACCTTGGTTTGCGAATGCTTATAACCAAAAGTTTAAAACAAAAAAACATCGTCAATTTTGACGATGTTTTTTTTGTTCAACCAACGATTAGCTTTGATTATTTGTATAGAGCCTAGAGCAAAGCCCCAACGTACGGTTGGGGCTTTGCTCTATTTGTTTATGCGGTTATGCAAAATCTGATTTGGTGGCTTGGTTTAGTGCTTCGATGCCTGCGTTGATAATTAAGCGCGTTAGATAGCGCGCTTGGTAAGCGTAGTCTTTGCCTTGTACAAAAATGTAATGTGGGCTGTCGGGCGCGATTTGTAAGTTTGTGATCGCCAGCGGTATGCCTTGGTCGGTTGCAAGCTGGACGCTGTTTTTGTTGATGTACAGCACTTCTTGACGGGTCGTTGATTTGTAGGTTTTCATCGTGTTAGCTCCTTGATTTTACAGCGTTTTCAGCCGCTGTCGGAGCTACTATAACTCTACTGCCAAGCGGCAGCCAGTCAAAAACGTGTCGGCTGCGACACGTTTTAACTTTTTAATTGCTAATCGCAGTCAGAGAATATTCGCCAAATTTTATCAGTTCATCCCCTGCTGCCTCGTTGATGTCAAGAAGTAGCGTTTGGATCGGGTGAATCTCATGCCAGTAAAACACCTCAGCAGCTTTTTTGATATCGCCAAATCCTGCCGTGTTATTGGGTACGATGCCCATCAGCTGCGGCGGTACACGATGACCTGCTAGCTGGTCGTCGCGGCTTGCGATTTTGATGTTGTGAAACTCGTCTTTTGCAGCCACCTCAGCAAGTGGAATTACCTTGACCCCGTCAGGTTTGCCGTTTGGCACGTACATAAACAAGTTTTTGAAATTCCCTGCGCCTTTGCTTTCGCGCACCGCTTGCTCGAGCTCGTCTACGTCGTTTTGCGTGCTGAGAGGATCGCTTAAATACAAAATATAGCCTGCGTGCGCCCCGTTTTTGTAGTATTTGCGACGAAATAGCGTCGCCGCTTCGTTGAGCAAAATCGCATTGACGCTGCTTAGATAATCTGGGATGCCGTACATTTCTTGCTGAATGTCTGGATTATACACGTGTACCACCTCGTCTTGTTGGTACGGCAGGGGCGTAGCAGTATAATCGACGTGATAATACACGCCATCATCCACCCCCCGTCGCGTGGTGCGTGCCAACCGCGCGCGCGCTTTGATGACGTTGCCACCTTGGCTGCGTTGTAATTGCAGATAGCCGTTGTTAAACACCAGCCAGTTTTGTACGAGGGACTCAAAGTCGCGGCGGCTTAAGCGGTCATTGGGAACGAATAGGCTGGTCAAAACATTGCGCTTGGTCACCAGCGCACTGGTGTGGTGGCTGGTCGCGCGGTACAGGCTTGCTACAGCGGCAATGTCGTAAGGATACTCGTAGTAGTCCTTCATGCGTGGGCAAAAATCATACTCAAACAGCTTGCGTCCATCGAGCACAGGCTCAGGTTCGCCAAAGCTAGTCATCAAAAAATTGTCCATCGTTTATCCTTAGCGATGCACCGCGACACGTGACTGGGTCGCGGCAGGTGATTCGGTTGATGCTACTGGAGCGGCTTCCAGCGCGTTCATAATTGACCATGCTACGTCGCTATGCCCCGTCTCTTTAGAGCGTGCTGCCACCAGCGTCATGCGTCCGCCGCCGCTCGTCACTTGTTGTTTAATAGCGATAAACGCCTTGGCAACGTCCGTTAGCCCTGCGTCAAAATGCAGCTTACGCCGCTGGAATAGCTCTTTAGCGCGTAACGCCATCCTTGTTTTGACATCGATGCTATAGTTAATTGCCGTGTAATTTGGGTAAAATGCCTTGACGTGCTCCGCCACCGCAATCCCTGCACCTGTCACGTCAATGGCCAAGAACGCTACTTGATACCGCTGGCAAATTTGCTGAATATACTGCGCCTGCTGCATGGGGGGCATGTGATCAAGGTGTTTACGCTCAAGCAATCGGTAGGGCTGATTGGCGTTGTCGGGCGGTGCGATAACCGCCAAGGCAGGGTAATCGCCTGAGAACGATGGATCATAGCCGACCCATACAGGTCGCGCAAATGGACGGCTGCCCAGCGGCTTAAAATCTTTCCACACCTGCCAACTGTCAATCATGTTTGGCTCAATGACAGATAATGGAAAATAACTACTGCTATCGTCCAGGAATACACACATGAATAAATTATCAAAGCGGTCAGGTGTATACTCTCTAGCGAGCTGATCGAGGTCGAGTTTGTCAAACCCACCCTTAATTGCGTCTTTAACCGTCACCATCTGCCGCCATTTTCCGTCTGCACATAGTGTCGGTTGTTTTAAAACAGCGTGACTGACATCAATTTCTTTTGATCCAACCGCGTCTGTACCTGACCAATACGCGTAAGCTTGGTGCAAAATTGAGCTGGGCGTTGATAGATAAATTTGCTGATATTGCGATTGCGATGCCATGCCCGATGCTACACTGCGAAACTCTTTAAACTTGCGAATCCAAAAAAACTCGTCCATGATGACGTCGCCATGCCGCCCTTGCGCCGTCAGTGCGTTTGTTCCCATGTAGTAAAACGTCACTTTTGTATTGTCTTCAAACGACAGCTCCAGCGGATCGCCTTTGATTTCGCGGCCCAACACTTCAAAAACAAAGTTTTTGATATATTCTATAAATTGATACGCCTGTGCCTTGGATGCGGACAAAAAGATTTTGTTTTTCTTGGTGCGTAGCGCATTTATTAACGCCCAAATTGCGACAACATATGTTGCACCAATCTGCCGACTTTTTAACATCATAAAAATCCGAGCAGGGGCGTGTTTTTGCTTGCCATTTTCTTTTTGCCCGTTTAAAACATCTACCCACGCTTGCTGAAACGGATACAGCAGGCGTGTGAATGCCTCTTCTAGTGACACTATTTCGTCGTCAATAAATAAATTTTTTGCAGCGGTTTTGCGGTCTTCTTTGTAGCGTTTTTTTAGATTTGGGTTTAAGTCCGCCCCGTTGCCGCTGTCGTTGTATTTTTGGATTTTTGCCATGCGCTCAAGCTGGCGCATCAGCTCATCAATTTCTTTGTACTCACCATTGCCTTTTTTGTCCATGGCAATAAGCGCAAGCAGACGCGCTTTCATTGCCAATGTTACGTCGCTAAAAATATCGGCACGCACCCAACCGTCGCGTTTCTTCCAGCTTGCGACAGTGGCGCGGTTTTCGTCAAGTTGGCGAGCAATCTGGGTCACTCCCAGCCCCTGTGCATACAGCAGTCGGGCTTGCTCACGTTTGTCAGTTAAAGTGTCCATTACTTTAGATTAAAGGCGCGCACGGGCATTGCCATTGTTTTTGATACCGCAAACGCGTGTTTGCGGTAAACGATTATTTGCTACAACTTGACGTGCACCGCAAACTAAAACCAATAGAGCCGCAATCACACAAAACGAGAATTAATTATGGATTTAGCAGGTAAACGTGTTGTCAAACGCTTCCGCGTCGCCCGTGAGGGGCAGACGGTGGATGGACGCTCATTGTCGCGTGAACAACTGCTTGATATGGCAGACACGTATGACCCCGTTGAATATACCGCGCGTATCAACGTTGAGCACATGGGGGGTTGGGCAGGGCTTGGGGCGACAAACTATCCTGTGCTCGGTGATGTTATTGCTGTCGATGCTCAGATTGAGACGTTTGAAATTAACGGCGTGGACACGCAGCTTATGTGCTTGTACGCCACGCTATCTGCGCTGCCCGTGCTCGTCGATGCCAACCGCGAAGGCAAAAAACTGTTTACCAGCATTGAGTTTTACCCAAAGTTTGCTGACACGGGTCGCGCTTATCTTGTCGGGCTTGCCGTTACTGACACCCCAGCCAGTCGCGGCACAGAGCCGCTTAAATTCACCAGCACCAAAGATGCACTCATCGCCGAACCCACGGAGCTTGTTTTGATGACTATCGACAATGCCGCTAATGCACCAGCCACGCCGACCACTCAACCTGCAGCGCACGAACCTCAGTCCGTGCAGGACTCTGACACGTTTTTGCAAAAGCTTGCCAACTTGTTTAACAAAAAACCTAGCGGCCTAAGCGCAGCTGAGCAGGATGCAGTGCTCAGCGCATTTAGCAAAATGGACGATAAAATCAGCAACCATCAGGCACAGCTGACCGAAATTGCCGCCGCCGTGCAAACGCTTAGCCAAACCGTCACCGACTTACGCCAAGAATTTGCCAATGCACCAGCTCCCACTACATCAGTGCCACTCGTGGGCTCAGGTCACGCGCTAACCGATTACTGATTTGGTTTTTAAAAGGACATGTCATGTACGTTTTAGACGATATTACTCGCCAAGGCTTAGACGCCTACAAAAATCGCGTTGCCACCATCAACGGTGCTGAAAGCTTTGCCGCCCCTTTCAGCGTAACCCCAGCCAAACAGCAAACCTTGATCGAAGCCTACCAAAAAGAAGCCGACTTTTTGAGCAAAGTAAACATGGTCATGGTCAAACAAGCTTCAGGCTCAAAGCTTGCGCTCGGCAACGACAAACGTATTGCCAGCAATACCGACACTCGTATTCAGCCGCGTCGCCCTACCGCCATCGGCACACTGACCGACGACGACTATTTATGCACCCAAACTGACTACGATGTCGCGTATGACTGGTCAGTCATTGACAACTGGGGCGCGTTCTCTGATTTTCAGCAACGCTTAGCGCGCCTCGCCGTCAAAGCTGTGGCGCAGGATAAGCAAATCATCGGATTTAATGGTACGCACCGCGCTAAAACCACCAACAAAGAGCTATATCCCGAGCTACAAGACGTAAACGTTGGCTGGTTACAAAAAATCCGTGACCACGCGCCCGAACGCTACCTCGAGAGCATCAAAGTCGGTGCTGGGCATGAATTTAAAACTATCGACGCACTAGTCGAGATGGCAGTCAATGAGCTTATCGCCGAGCGTTTCCGCCAAAACACCGACTTGGTTGCCATCACCTCCGCTGGATTGGTGTCTGATAAATACCTAAGTCTTATCAATCAAGTGCTTAGCCCCACTGAACAAATTGCCGCCAACGGTTTGTATCAAAAAACCCAGTTGGGTACACGCAAAGTCGATACCCCTGCGTATTTCCCAACAGGCGCATTGCTGATTACCAGCTACGACAACTTGTCGATTTATCAACAGCGCGGCACGCTGCGACGCTTCTTCCGCGACGAACCCGAGTGGAACCGCACCGCTGACTATCAGTCTGTGAATGAATGCTTCGTCGTTGAAGACTACGACAAAGTCGCGTTCATCGGTCACATAGACGTGGAGGGCTAATGAGCAGTTTACGCGACCATTTCGAGCGTGTGCGAGCCGAAAAACTGGCTCGCCAAGCCAATGCCCGACCCATGGGTACAACTATGACCCGTCAGACCGCCCCAGTCATCGATGCCGAACCCGACATAGGTAGCCCCATTGAGCTTAAATTTTTCAATGACTGGGAACGGCTATCGGCAATTCAGTCGCACAGCAAAAAAAATGAGCTTAAAGCCGAGTTTTTGCCGTTTTATAAGCCGTGGATTGAGGGCACGCTGGCAGCAGGAGTAGGCGCACAAAACGACATGTTGTTGAAGCTTATGGTGTGGGCACTTGATACGCATGACTTTAGCACCGCCACAGATATCGCCGAATTTGCCCTGCTCAATAACATGGCTATGCCAGAGCCGTTTAGCCGTGACGTGGCGACCGTGTATGCCGAGCAATTTGCCAGTGAAATCATCAAACGATCTGATAGCGCGGCTACGTACACAGACACCCTCGCGCGTGCCGTTGATATCACCAACGCGCACGATATGCCAGACCCCGTGCGCGCCAAGCTTTACCGCGCCTACGGCAATGCCTTGCGCGATGATAAACCCCAAGACGCTATCAAAGCCTACGAACGTGCCATCATGCTGGACGATGGCGCAGGTTGCAAAACTGATCTTGCCAAACTCAAGGCAAGCGAATAAACCCCACCCGCGGGTTGGCGGCTCGTCAGTGGCTTGCTGGGGTGACTTGTCCCCCGTCGCAACCCAATGACGACTACCGCCATTTTTGGATAATGTATGCTCATCAATCAGCAAATCGACAGTCACATCGTGCCAAACCCCATCGAACAGTACCCGTCGATGAGCACCGCCGATCTAATCGATCTGATGCGCATCGACAAATCACTAGGCACTGCGCGCATCGTCGGCTATATCCGTGACGCCTACGACACCATCAATGGCGAGCTAGCTTCAGCAGGGCTGTTTGTTCACGTCGCTGCCGTCACACCTACTTGCGTTTGGGAGCACGCCCCAGCGCAGGTTAGCCATCACCACCGTTTGCAAGCGCGTACGCCTCAAAGCTCTCTTCCAGCCGTCGCCTGCACAGCTACGAGCGACGCTGGCTTTTTATTCTACGAAAACTCGTCATGGCGTCGCACTTACTTACGTGCCGTCATGAACGAGGCAGCGGCATTGATGTGCGATGAACATGCTGACTTTGACACCATTGGACAAGGCTATACACGTGCAAACAATGAGCGCACCAAATCAGACCGCTTGCGCCGCATTGTTAGCCATTGTTTGGCGGACTTAACGGGACGCACGCGCAACCGCGTACGCCTGTTGTGAGGGCAGAGCATGAGTATTTTGCGCACCACACAGGCGCAGCAATTTGACACGCTAGATCGCATCGCTTATCGATTTTTCGGTAGTGAGTCGGGGCGGTATTTACCTGAATTGGTTGAACTTAATCCCGATCACGCACCCCACGCTCTGCTACCCATGCGTGCCATCGTTGTTCTCCCGTTTTCCGCCGCCATCGGCAGCGTGCAACCGCAAATCAAGATTTGGGACTGACCATGACCATCAAACCAACCGTTATTTTAGATACTGTGGGCTATTTGCTGGGCTGGAGCATCACCGCGTCGCTGTGGTTATGCAGTAGCGTGGCGTTTGCCGCTCCCGTTTTGCACCCCCAGCTTGCGCCCGTCACACTGTCCATGCTGATTGCCACGGTTATCGGTGCGCTGGGCAGTTATTTGGCATTTGGCGAGGACAGAAAATTCCCCCCATCCGCCACCAGCGTTGGGCACGTGCTGCTGGGGTTTGGCGCAGGGTTGTTTTTTACCCGTGGATCGCTTGAGCTGATGGGGCGGCTCAACAGTTCTGAGGATTTGGTCGTGTTGGTCAGTTTTTTATGGGCAGTCGGTGGTTATTTTATCTTACGCCTTGCCATCGCCGTACTAAATTCTAATCGCATCAAAGAGCTTTTGCCCGAATGGGTTGCCAAAGTGCTGGGGGTGGATAAATGATTAAATTTACCTTTACCTTACTATTGCTATCTGCCGTAAGCCTTGTGTGGTTTTTGCTCAAAACCCGAGGGCATGACAGTTTGTCTTGGTGGAGCTTGCGTAGTTGCCTGCTGTTTGCGTTGGTTTGTAACGTCTATATGACATACGAGACATGGCAGCTATGGACTGACATGCCACCGCATCTGTTGTTTATCCGTCTTGGATTTGTCGCACTCAGCACGTGCATGCTGCTGATGTGGCATTTACTGCAAAAACAACGCCGCGCTTACAAACGCAATTTATTTAACTTGCGGCTACAAAAAATTTTTAAGGACTGCTAATGGTAACACCAGCAAATAAAAAACTCACCACCGAGCAAATCAAAGCCTGTGCTGCGTCAATCGGCGTTGAGTGTGCCGCGCTTCAGGCAGTGATTAGCGTTGAGACCAGCGGCAGCGGTTTTTACAGCGATGGCAAGCCTGTGATTTTGTTTGAGCCACATATTTTTTACCGTCTTTTGACTCAAAAAGGGCTGACTAAAACTCGTGACACAGTTATGCAAAACCGCCCAGACCTGTGCTATCCCAAATGGGGCAGCCGCAAATACGGTAGCAGCGCGATACAGCCTGACCGCCTCAATGCCGCGTCCCAATATCACCGTGAGTCAGCGTTGGAGTCATGCAGTTGGGGCTTGGGACAAATTATGGGTTACCACTGGCGCAACTTGGGCTATCCTTCGCTACAGGCATTTGTCAATGCGATGTATCGTGACGAGGCGAGCCAACTGGACGCGATGTGCCGTTTTATCAAGACAAATAAACTGGTTGATGAGCTGCAACGCCACGATTGGGCAACCTTTGCCTACCGTTATAATGGTGCAGGCTACAAAACTAATCAGTATGACAAAAAACTAGCCGACGCATACCGTCGTTTTGCCGCGCACTAGTTTTTACTCGTGCAATTTTCCACAACCACCCATCGAGGTCGAATCATGTTACAGCCTATTGGACGCACGTTAGCAATTGATGTCACCCCCACCGTCGGTTTTTATCCGCTTGAAACCGTCATCAATGGTCAAGTTGCTATGCCCAACCACATCAAAATCAACGGCAAGGACAACAACGGTCTTGTGCAGCTGGTGCTAAATGACGCATTGTTACGCACGGCAGATGACCGCGTGTTTTTAGATATTGACAATCGCGATGGTGGAGCGTTTGACTTGGCGTTGTATATCGGCACGCGCGAAGCGGCAAAACTGGCTTATGCCGCTGAGCCGTTGGAGAGCCATTTACCGCGCGTGGTTCGCCAGCAGGTGAGGGCAGGGGCAGTGATGGTGTTGGTATTGTCGCAGATTGATGGGCATTTTATCGCTGAGTTGGATGGCTCTAATATGGGTAACTCTAACGAGGACGACTCTAGCTCAGACAATAACACTTCTAGCTCTGATAACAGCGGTGTTATTTGGGATGAGTTGGTAAATTGTACAGAGGAAAAATACCTACACACTTGGGATGGCAACGGTCTACATTCAGGTGGTTATACTGTTAAACTTAAATCTGATGTTCGGACTTTTAGGTTTTACTGCCTCTATGACCGACAGACTCTTACACTTGAATTAGTTCCTGCTGACTATAAAATGAATGGCGACCCTATCGTTGCTGCTGATAAACGCAACCTTCAAATTACATTTGATCCTAACTTTATAATGATATGGGATAGTCATGCTCGAAGAAATATAACGTTGCCGATGGTTTATAAAGCCATCGACCCTATTGCAGTCCAACTTGAGACAAATCGCGTTAAGATTAGCAACCTAGACAACCATCAACAAATGATTTTTAGCGGTAACTTTGGTAACGATGCTGCCGTTTTCCGTGCTATTCCGCATGGTGATACTATAGGCAATGTCGCGATTGAACCAATTACTGACCCCGCTGTTTTTGATTTTACCCCGAACGTCGTTTATGAACAATGAAATACCTTTTCAACCTGCGCAACGACCTCATCGACCGATTTGACGAGCTGACCCCAAGCAAGGTTCAGCTGCAAATCCTAAACGGCGAGCTGCCCGACACCAGCCAAACCATCGCCTATACCGCGCGATTTTACCTGCTAGATTGTCGGTTACAGCAGCCGTTTGACGTACTTGGTTTTATCCGCAAATGGTTCGAACACCATGCCATGAGCGTCCCACAACTGATGTTTGATTGCGACGTGATAGACCTTGAGAGCTACGACTTACAAATTGACCTGCTTTTGTCTGACAAGCTCAACATACTAGACGACGGCACAACCAGCGTTTGCCCTGAGCTGGTTTGGTCAGACGAGGTAGGGGCGTACATTGCCAACACCATCATTGCGCCCATAACATGAATGACTACGCCGAACTCGTCGAATGGCTACACCGCATCGAGCTGAACCTCGACGACGCACAAAAGCGCAAACTCATGCAGCGCATCGCCACCAAACTTAAGCGCAGCATGACCCAACGCATCCGCGCTCAGCAAAACCCCGACGGCGGTCACTTTGTCCCCCGTAAGCGCGACCATCACCGCGCCATCCGCCGCGGCGCGATGTTCCAGCGATTGCCGCGCATGATTAAAACTGCCTACTCGTCCACCCATGCCGAGGTAGGCTTTAGCGGGCGCACTGCGCGTGTCATGTCCGTCCACCAATACGGGCTGACCGCCCAGCCATCGCCCAACACCCGTGCCGTCAATTACCCCGTGCGCGAAACCGTGGGCTTTAGTCCAGCCGACGAACAGCTTATAATAAGCGAGATTCGCAATTTTTTAGCACAAGGCTGACAATGCAAGATTATCGTTGCAATGCGTGTGCGAAACTGCTGTTTCGCATCGCTGGTGAGGCTGTGGTCGCCGTTAAATGTCCACGTTGCAAAACCCTAAACCAACTGACGCTAACCGCGTCAATCACACCGAACGCCATCGAGCGTCCTTGTCTTGAGCGTCCCGAACGCCACTACCCACGAGGATGCCATGACGCAACTTTTACGCCCAGTTTACAATCCCAGCGGCAACAGCTTTAGCGGCTGGATCGGCGGCAAACACAAACTTGCCAAAACCATCATCGAGCAAATGCCCGAACACGCCCACTATGTGGAGGTGTTTGCAGGCGCAGCATGGGTGTTATTCAAAAAAACGCCCAGCCAGTATGAAACCCTCAACGACATCAACGGTGAATTGGTCAATTTTTACCGCGTCGTCAAATTCCACTTTGACGCACTGGTTATCGAGCTACAAGCCACCCCGATTAGCCGTGATTGGTTCAACTGGCTCAAAGCCCAAGACCCTGCCACGCTCACCGACCTACAACGTGCCGTGCGTTTTTACTACACCCTAAAGCTTGCGTTTGGCAACAAAGTCGCTGACCAGCACTACATCCCCGTCAGCAACAACCGCACACGCCTAGATATCGCCAAGCAAGTCCGCACCCGTCTTGCTGCCGTCCACGACCGCCTACAACACGTCAATATCGAAAATTTAAGCTACCACGAGCTTATCCCCCGTTATGACCGCGCCGACGTACTGTTTTATCTTGACCCACCGTATTTTGCGACCGAGGATTACTACGGCAAAGACGTTTTTAGCCGTGATGACTTCGTGCGTCTGCGCGATCTGCTACTAAACCTCAAAGGCAAATTTATTCTATCCATCAACGACCTACCCGAAACGCGCGCACTGTTCGCCGACTTTCACATCACTGACCGTCAGATCCGCTGGTGTTTGGGCAAAAACCAAATCAGCAACAGCAACAACGGCAAGGAGCTCATCATCACCAACCACGGCTAACCCACACTTGCCAAAAATCAAAATACCGCAAACGCGCGTTTGCGGTATCACATCTATTTAATGCCGCGCGCGTTATTGTCACAATTTGCCTAACCATTGGGTATCACTATGAACGCAGACTACCAACGCAAACTCCACAACATCGCCACCATCGGCACGGTGTTCGCTGTCAATCCCAGCGACCAAACCATGCGCCTAGCCGTCGGTGACAATGAAACCGACTGGCTACCCATCCCTGCGCTTGCCGCAGGGCAGGTTAGCGTGTGGCGTTGCCCGTCTGTGGGAGAGCAGTTTTTACTCGTCAGCCCGTCGGGCGAGCTTGCCAATGCTGTCCCAGTTGTCAGTCTGTATAGCAACCAAATGCCCAGCCCCAGCACCAACCCCGACGAAATATTTGTGCGTTACAACGACCGCGACATGCTCAAAATCGACACACGCGGCAGCAAACTGCATTTGACCATCAATAACACCACTTTAGACAGCACCGTCCTCATTACAGGCGACTTGCAAGTTGGTGGCAAAATCCACGCCTATGGCGACATCGTCGCTGGCAGCATTAGCCTACAAAACCACCGCCATGGCGGTGTCAAAGGTGGCTCGGATAGCACAGGAGCGCCGCGCTGATGGATATCCAGTTTGCCATGGGCATGAGCCGCACCACAGGCGCGTTGTTGCAACCAGACGACCATCTGCGTCAGTCGATTTACGATATTCTGATGACGCCCATTGGCAGCCGCATCTTGCGTCGTGAATACGGCAGCCTGTTGCCGTTTTTGATTGACCAACCTGCCAACACCGCGACCAAGCTTAAAATCATGTCTGCCATTGCCACCGCATTGGTAAGATGGGAACCTCGCGTCAAAGTGCGCCAAGTCCAACTCTCAACCAACCCCGACGGCACGAACCGCACAGGCAACCACGGTTGGAACGTCTTGCTTGATTTGCGCCGCGCGGATAACACGCGCTTGCCCACGTCGCTTATCCTCGCGCGAGGTGCAGCATGAGCGTTTACCACGCGGTTAATTTGACAGGGCTGCCGCTGCCCAACGTCGTCGAACCCATCGAATTTGAAACCGAAGTTAGCCGTCTGCGTGCCGAATTTGCCGCGTATTTTGCCGATGACCACCCCATCCAGCAGGCATTGACGCTGGAGAGTGAACCCATCAACAAAATTTTAGAGGTGCTAGCATACCGCTACGTCCTCAAAATCAGCGAAATCAACCGCAAAGCACGGGCTTTAATGTTGGCATTTGCCACAGGCGGCGACCTCGACCACATCGGCGTAACCTATTACCGTCTAGAACGCAAGCTGCTACAAGCTGCTGACCCCACCGCAATACCGCCCAAAGCCGCGGTATACGAAACCGACGACGACTACCGCTACCGCCTAAGCCTGTCCATCGAAGCCTTGACCCGTGCAGGCTCAGCAGGTAGCTATGAGTTTCACGCCCTGTCAGCCAGCCCCGAGGTGCACAACGTCACTGTCCACAGCCCAGCCCCAACCGAGGTTGATGTTTATTTGGCAGGGCAAATCCAAGGCGACGTACTAGCCCAAGCCGACCAGCCCGTTGGCGTGTCTGACACTGCTGTTAATGCCGTCTACCAAGTGCTTGTTGCCGATGATGTCCGCCCTTTGACTGACCTTGTCCGCGTCCACGCCGCCACCGCCCACGACTATCGCATCGAAGCGGTGGTGTATGTCAAAAACGGCATCAGCCCAAATATGATTTTGCAAAATGGTCTAAACGCCCTGCGTGCGTATCTCAGCGACAATTTTAAACCCAATAACCGCGTCGCCACCAGCCGCATTATTGGTGCGCTAGATGTCACAGGCGTTAGCCGCATTGAGCTTATCGCGCCTGCCGCCGATGTTATCGTCAATATGGGCGAGGTGGCGCGTTGTGTCGATGCCAACATTACCGCACGCGCGGAGGGAACTTAATGGTAGCCGTCATCCATGCCGATCCGACAACGCCCAGCCTTGATGCACGCCACCAAAGCCTATTGCCAGCCAACAGCAAGCTGCTGGAGCACGCACTAGCCACCGTCACCGCCAAGCTTGAGCCGATTCCCGTGCCATTTGCCAATATTTGGGACGTCGACAACGCGCCAGACAGCCTGCTACCGTTCTTGGCGTTTGCGTGGAGCGTCGATGAATGGAACGACAACTGGACAGATGAAGTCAAGCGCGCCGTCATCAAAAACAGCTTGTGGGTGCATGAGCGCAAAGGTACGCTGGGCGCGGTCAAACGCGCGCTGGCAGCGATGAGCTATGACACCAGCGTCAGCGAGTGGTTCGAAAAAACGCCACGCGGCCGCGCAGGCACATTTAGCATCGAGGTGCGCCCAACAACAGGCGTGATAGCCGACAGTATTTTACAAATCCGAGCCGTCATTGACGCGGTTAAGCGGTTATCCGCGCATTATGACGTTTTCATCGGTTACAGCCCCATCGCCAGTTTATGCGCATACGCTGCCACCGTCGTGGGCGTAGAAATCACCACCAGCACCCAGCTTAAATAGCCTAAGGAATTTGTATGCCAAACCTATGCCAGCCGCAAGGCGTAACCCTAAACCTGCCGCTTGCCGATGCTAAGCCATTTTATCGCATCGAGTTTGTTGAGGACGGGCAAATCACCCTGCCCAATTTTATCCGCATCGATGGCGCAAACCACAGCGGCAATGCCGTGCTAGTTGTCAATGATGGCTTGCTACGTACACACCAAGACAGCCTAATTTTTACGCTTGATAACACCAACGGAGCTGAATTAAACATTGAAATTCACGTTGCCAAGCGTGTTATTACTGATATTGCTACCGCCAAGCAAGCCCCCGAAGAATACTTCAACGCAAGCTACCCACTCCCCATCAAAGCAGGCGAAAAACGCTACCTAGAGCTGCGCCTGATTGATGAGCGTTATGTGCTATCAGACCGCGAGTTAGCCTAATGCCTGATTATCGCTTGTTGCTGACCAACCTTGGCGCGTCCAAAATCGCCGCAGCCGCCAACACAGGCGGATCGGTGAACATCACCGAATTTGCCGTCGGGCAGGGCGTTGATGTTGATTTTAGCCAGCGGCTGGACAAGCAGGTGCTGGTCTCAAAACGCTATCAAGGCCGCGTCGAATCTGTCGTGCGCGTCAATGAGCGTCAATACGCTATCACCTGCATTGTGCCGCTTGAAGTTGGCGGATTTGCCATTCATGAGCTGGGCTTGATTGACGATAGCGGTGCGTTAATCTGGGTTGGCAGCCTTCCCATGGTGCAAAAACCCACGGCCGACAACCCAGCAGCCGTCGATTATCGTATCAAGGCGATTGTCCAGCTGGACAATCCCCATGCCCAGCTTGTCGTTGATACCCATGTCATCACAGCCAGCCAAGCGTGGGTAGAGGACAATTTTTTACGCAAAACCGATGTCGTCAAAGGCATCCCCGTGGGCGGTATTTTGACCACTACCAAACACTATGAAAATGGCGACGACGTGGCAGCGGATTTGCGCTATGGCAAATGGCAACGCTTCGCCCAAGGTAAGGTGTTGGCAGGTTTTAGCACCATTGGCGCGCATGATGGCGCATTTAAGACAATGGGCAACGAGTTTGGCGCAATCAACAAAGCAGGCGGCACGGATTATCATGTGGTGGCATTTTGGCAGCGCATGAGTGATGATTGGGGAGACCCACGCTATAGCATCCGCGCCACAGCTGACCACAACAACGGCACAATCACGTTTAACATGACACGAGAGGGCGGCCCAGATAATGTTGCGCTGTCGCAAGTCGTCAATGGTGGCGCGCCCCAGCGTATTAACGTGCATTTTGACGGCAACAGCGCGCAGCATGTTTACAGGCTAGACGGCTATGGTGTATCAATCGTCAGCTTGACGTTTGTTGACTATCCGCACGTGACCGCCAGTGCGACAGTTGAAGTGGTTGAGCCCGAACCCGAGCCTATCCCAGAGCCAGAGCCTATCCCCGAGCCCGAACCCGAGCCTATCCCAGAGCCCGAACCCGAACCTGAGCCCGAGCCAGCGATTAACACCGTACCGCTTGAACTGACGTGGATAAATGACGCAGGCACGCAAAGCACGGCTATTGACATCTATGCCGACCAAGCCGCTGACTTATGGCTTACCGTCCCCGATACCATCAATGGCAACGTTGTGCTATCAAACCTTATCATCAATGATGGAAGTAGAGAACTACAGCCGTATCTGACATGGTATGAAACGCAAGACAGCTTAAATGCCAAAAACTTAACCGCAGGTAGGTTTAAAATCGCGCGGCTTGATATAACTGACGTGGGCGACCAGCAGAATATCTATGGGCTATACGCGCGGTTGCCCGAGAGGTTTACGTATAGCGTAAAGTTTGACCAGACCAACACGGCAACGCTGAATATCACGCGTGATAGACCTGTTGTGCCAAGTGAGCCTACACCACGAGTGGGGCAAATGCAGTTTAGCTATCAAGATGGGACAAAAAATGAATTAGGTTATACGGGTGCTGAAAACGAAGTTAGTGATGGAGTTGGTTATTATGTAGTATCTGGCAGCAAAATTCCTGTGGACAATATCAGTGAGTTGCCACCAATCGTTACTGTTGATGGCTATAAAGCGTACGCTGAGTACCCGTCGGTATGTTTTAAGGTTCTAACCAATCCCGACAATTTGCCTATTATTCAGCAGAACCCCAACGTCCCCACCTATCAAAACGGCAATCCATACGAAGGCAACCCCTTTGACGAGGTTACGGGTGAATATTGGGAGACCGAAGATAATCCCAATGGGCGATCTATACGTAGTGTTATCCAATATATCGTTACTATGCCTGAAGGCACAACTACCGTTACCTCAAGTGACCCCAAGGTTTACGTTCGCTATGACGCATCAACCCGTCAAGCCAAAATTTATATTGGCTATTTTCGGAGATTGGGCAACGGCACTGGCAAACTTCTTTGGGTTAGAGTTCTCAATCGACCTACTACAAACCCAATCACCATCACCTACCGCTAAAAGGACACACCATGGCAAACTTCCACCACGGCATTACCGCGCAAGAACTTACTCAAGGCTTGATGCCCATGCGCAACGCCAACATCAGTGTGATTGGCCTAATCGCCACCAGTATTGACGCAGACGAGGCGATGTACCCTGCTGACACCCCCGTGCTGCTCACGGGTATCACCAAAGACAACCTAGCGCAAGCAGGACAACAAGGCACGTTGCGTGCAAGCCTACAAGCCATCCGCGACATTCATAACCCCACCGTCGTCGTTATGCGTGTCACCGACGCTGCCAACGTCGATGTGTTAGACGAGCTTTTGACGTGCCAGTCACGTCTAGGCGTTACTCCAAAAATCTTGGGCGCACCGCTGATTGATACCCCTGCTGTCGTCCATAAACTGGTCAGCATTGCTAAGCGTCGCCGCGCATTTGTCTATGCGTCGCCACGTCGTGATGACGGCACGCTGATTACTGATTTAGCCGAGATTGCCGCGTATCGTGACCAGTTTGGCGCGCGTGAACTGCACTTGATCGAGAACGAATGGGGTCAGCCCGTGGGAAAGCAGTAGCCCCTAGCACTGGGGGCGCTGGCGGCAACGGCGGTGCTGGTGGCACTGGTGGTAACGGGAGTGCTGGTGGCACTGGTGGTAACGGGAGTGCTGGTGGCACTGGTGGTAACGGGAGTGCTGGTGGCACTGGTGGTAACGGGAGTGCTGGTGGCACTGGTGGTAACGGGAGTGCTGGGGGTAACGGCGGTGCTGGTGGCACTGGCGGCAACGGCGGTGCTGGGGGTAACGGCGGTGCTGGCGGTAACGGCGGTGCTGGCGGTAACGGGGATGATGGCGCAGCGACTAGCTTCTTTGTTGATGCAGGTAGATGGATTTTTTTTAACGGGTGGGAGCATATTGATACCGCCTGCCTTACGATTGATATTAACAATCTTGGCAAAAAAACACTGGAACTAAAATGGCGTAATGAGCCGTATAGTAGTCTAAATTATTATAGTGGTCCAGGTTATCAAGATGGCGCCCCTGAGAACATCTGCACGACGGCGGCGGATCTGTTAGTCGGTATATTGACGCTGAGCTTAAATCAATATTACGATTTATCGACTGAGCAATTTTCAAATCAGAAGGATTTGCACATTTTGCCCTATCCTACGACAAAAACATCCGAAATTACAACCGCGACGAGTTTTTGGGCTATTTGTGTGCCCGCGAATGAGTCGGACTATGACGGGGATCTATACGAATTCAGAGGAATGAACTATTTCGAGTATGATGATCCAGATTTCCCCATTGACGTAATTAAGGAACGCAATACGCTAAGAGTTTACCCCACAGAAAAACCAACGGGGCTGGATTTGTATCCCTTTTTAGGCTCAATGTATGAGCGAAACACTGCCCCTTGCCTAGTTGTTGATTCATACGCTCGAGTCATCGTTAACGAACAGGAGACCCCATGACCCCAACCATCGCAACCG
The DNA here is from genome assembly GCF_059264685.1 of Faucicola sp. SE7633. Taxonomy (NCBI): domain Bacteria; kingdom Pseudomonadati; phylum Pseudomonadota; class Gammaproteobacteria; order Moraxellales; family Moraxellaceae; genus Faucicola; species Faucicola sp. SE7633. The sequence continues at coordinate 38,506 of NZ_JCADBW010000015.1, forward strand.
CCCTCGCACTCCGCGCCTTGATTGACGAAACCAACCCTGCGTCATTCACCAAATCCATCTCAAACGTTGCCATCTCATCAGTAGACGGCATCGTATACCCACGCACGTGGGACATCGAAGACCCCAACACCGAGGTCGGCTACCTAAACAGCCATGAAGTCTCCAGCCTCATCCAGCATGAAGGCTTTCGCTTTTGGGGCAACCGCACCACCTCCAACGACCCACGCTTTGCGTTTGAGACCGTCACCCGTACCGCCCAGTTCTTGCTAGACACCATCATTGACGGCTGCTTCCCATTCATCGACAAACCACTGACCCCGATTTTGGTGCGCGACATCATTGACAGCATTAACGCCAAACTGCGCGCATTTGTCGCCAGAGGCTGGCTTATTGGCGCATCATGCTGGTACAACGAGGAGTGGAACAATACCGCCGACCTAGCTCAAGGCTTACTCTACATCGACTACGACTACACTCCCGTGCCGACGCTAGAAAACCTGTTTTTAAACCAGCGCATCACCGACCGTTATCTGGTTGATTTTAGCAAGCTCATCGCCCAAACGGCCTAAGGATATTTTTTATGGCAAAACAACTCCCAGCCACCCTCAAAAACTTTAACGTCTTTGTTGATGGTGACAGCTATGCAGGCACAGCCAAAACCATCGAGCTGCCAGAAATCACCAAAAAAACCGAGGATTACCGCGCCGCAGGTATGATTGGTGAAATCGCCCTCGATGTTGGTTTTGAGCAAATGAAATGCACCATCACCTACACAGGCGTCGATAGTCGCCACATCGCCCAGCTATCTAAGTGCAGTGTCAATGACCTGCCGATCCGTTATGTCGGTGCGTATGAACGCCAAGACATCTGCGAACACGTTGTTCGCGAGGTCTATATGCGCGGCTCTGCCACCAGCCTCAAGCTCGGCGAGATAGAACTGGGTAACATCAATGAACAAGAAATTGAATACACCGTCACTTACTTGCGCATCGTTGATGACGGTGTACAACTGCTAGAAATTGACGTCGTAAATGGCGTCTATATCGTCGGTGGCGTTGATAAAACCAGCCAAATTAACAATCTTTTAGGACTATAACATGCTTGATCTACAACACCCAGATAGCGACAGCGTCACTCTTGACAACCCCATCACGCGCGGTGACACCAGCATTGACACCATTACCATCCGCAAACCAAAAACAGGCGACCTGCGCGGCCTATCACTGACAGAAGTCATGCAAATTGATGTCAATGCCATGATTAAACTAATTCCGCGTGTGAGCAGCCCAGCCCTAACCGAGCGCGACGTTGCTGACTTAGACCTGTCTGATATGACCAAACTATGCACGGCGGTGGTCAATTTTTTCGCCAGTCCGAGCGATCGCTCCCCGACAGCATCGATGACATCATCGCCGATCTAGCCGTCGTCTTTCATTGGACACCCGATACCTGCCATGCCATGCCGCTTGACGAACTCATGACATGGCATGACAAAGCACGCGAACGCTCACAAGTTAAAAAATAAGCGCACACATGGCAGCCAATCTTGACTTATCCGCCACGCTCCGTCTCACCGATGCCATCAGCAAACCGCTGTCCGCCATCTCACAGCAAGCCAAGCGCATGCAGCAAGACATGGCGGCGGCACAAAAGTCCGTGCAGCAAATGCAATCTACACTGGACAAGGCCGCCAAACTCACCAAGATTGGCGGCAACCTGCGCGAACTACAAGCCAAAATCAAACAAGTTGCCGAAGCCGAGCGCACACTGGCGGCAGCGATTGCCGCCACCGACAACCCAACCAAACGCCAACAAGCCAGCCTACAGCGGCTACAAAACCAGCTAGCCCAGCTCAATGCACGCCAAGCCAGCTACCGCGCCCAAATGTCGCAGCTAGGGCAAGCATTGCAACAGGCAGGCTTTAACACCCAACGCTTTGGACAATCGCAAGCACAATTACAAAGCCGCATTGCACGTGCCACCGCAGACATCGACCGCCAACGCGCCGCCCTCAACCGCTTGCGAGACACCCAAAACGCCCTCAATCGCGCCCAAAACCAAGCCCAAAACGCACGCAATAAAGCCGCTGACATGCGCAGTAGCGGCTATGGCGCGTTGGCATCGGGCATGGGGCTGGGTTACGCGTTATCTAAGCCGATGAACGAGGCAAAACGCTACCAAACAGAGATGACGCGCGTTGCATCATTGGGCTTGGGCGACAAAGCCACCAAAGACTCCATTAAGTTTGCCAAGGCAATGACAACCTATGGCACATCGACAACCGAAAATCTTGAACTTATGCGCGATGCGATGACCGTTTTTGCTGACGAACATCACGCAGAATGGGCAGCACCCATGCTGTCTAAAATGAAATTCGCCAACCAAGCGATGTACGGCAACGAACACGGCGCAGAAAACGAAAAAAAATTCATGGACATGCTCAAAGTCATCGAAATGCGCAACGGGCTCAAAAGCCAAGCCGCATTTAAAGAGCAAGCCAACATCATTCAGCAAGTTATCACCGCCACAGGCGGCCGCGTCCAAGCCGAGGAGTGGCTCAATACCATTAAAACAGGCGGTGTTGCCGCCAAACTCATGGACAACAAGGCGTTTTATTATATGCTTGAGCCAATGGTGCAGGAGATGGGCGGCCATCGCACAGGTACAGCCCTCATGTCGGCATACCAAAACTTGTACCAAGGCCGCACAACCAAACGCGCGCTGGGCAACCTGCAAAAATTTGATCTCATTGGCGACCGCAGCAAGGTGAAGGAAGACAAAGCTGGACAGCTGGCATTTTTAGATATCGGTGCTATCAAAAATGCCGAGCTATTCCGCGACAACCAATTTGCGTGGATGGAGCAGGTCTTAATCCCAGCTATCAACGCCAAAGGCATCACCGAAGAGCGTGACGTGATGGATGCGATTGGCAGTATCTTCTCCAACCGCACCGCGGCCAACTTATTTTCGCAAATGTACATGCAGCGAGCGCAAATTCACAAAAACGCGCGTCTCAACGAAGGCGCGGACAACATTGACGCGTTAGATGCCAAAGCACGCAACACCGCTGTCGGGCAAGAGCTTGATGCACGCGCAAAGCTACATGACGCATATCTTGCGTTTGGCACAGCGGTGCTACCAGCGTATACAGGCGCGATACAGACCGCCACCCAAGCCCTACAGGGCATGACAGCTATCATGGAGCGTTACCCCAATCTAACCCGTGCCATCGGGGTAGGACTGATGGCTATCGCGGGTGGATTGGTGGTGTTCGGCACACTCGGCATCACCATCGGCACAGTGCTGATGCCGCTGATTACATTGCGGCTGCTTATTACCAACATTGGCATTTTGGCACGGGCAAACCTTGGCATTTTTGCTAGTATTGGCAGCCGCCTAGCCAGCCTTGCGCCCAGCATCAGCAGCCTTGCCAACATTGCGCGAGGCGCATTTGCAGTCTTACGCACGGGGCTGCTTAGCATCGCACGTGCACTGATTGCCACGCCCATCGGTGCAGCAATTGCCGCCATCGCTGTCGCGGCATTGCTGATTTATCACTATTGGCAGCCCATCAAGGCGTTTTTTAGCGGATTGTGGCAGGGATTTTTAACAGGTGTTGCTCCCGTGCAAGCCACACTTATGCAGTTGTGGGGGATATTAAGCCAAGCGTTTGCGCCATTGCGCCCTGTGTTTGACATGATTGTCGCAGGCTTACAACAACTGGCAGGGGCGTTTACGTGGTTGATTACCCCAGCACAATTCACCCAAACCCAGCTCAACTCCGCTGCCAACGCAGGACGCGCCTTTGGGCAGGTACTTGGCTCAATCGTCAGCCTAATCGCGCAAGCCGTTGCAGGACTGGTGGGCGGATTGGCGTGGGCACTATCCGCCGTGGGCAACGCCATCGGTACATTTGCAGCCATGGTTGTCGCCCACGGCGGTCAAGCCGTCGCTTATGTTGCCAGCCTACCTAGCCGCTTTATGTCATTTTTAGCAGGACTGCCTGCTCAAATGTCAGCCATGGGTGGACAAATCATGGACGGTTTGCGCAACGGCATTGCCAGCCGAGTTCAAAGCGTCGTTGCCAGCATCCAGACCGCAGCCGCGCAGGTCAAATCCGCGTTTGCAGGAATGATGGGCATTCATTCACCCAGCCGTGTGTTTTTCGGGTTTGGTGACAATATCATGCAGGGCTTGCACAACGGCCTTATTGCCAACCAGTCGCCCGTCGCTGCTATCTTGAGCACCAGCACCGCCATGCGTGACGCGCTCGACACATCGGCCATCCGCTTTGACAGCCGCGCCCCGATTAGCGCAAGCCTAGCCGCCCAGCAGCCCGTCACCGCAGCCCCAATCACGATCAACGTGTATGCCACGCCCAACCAATCTGCGCAGGACATCGCCCAGCTGGTTGCCGCGGAGGTTGCCAAAGCACGCGCACCCCAAAACACCGCCTTATATGACCTTCCCGAGACGTGGTAAATGATTTTAGCCTTAGGACAATTTGTATTTTCGACAGACACCCTGACGTTTGACCAGCTCCAGCGTAACCGCGCGTGGAGCTATGCCAGCAACGCCGTCGCACAAGGCCGCGACCGTTATCAATTCACGGGGGTAGGTGAGGAGACCATCAGCATCCCATTTGTCATCTACCAAGCCCACGGGTTTGGCAACCGCCAATCCATTGACGATCTGTCCGAAATGGCGGACACGGGCGCAGGCTATGTGCTCATCGATGGCACGGGCTATATTTACGGCGTGTTTGCTATCGACAGCATTGACGAGACGCGCAATTATCTAACCATCCAAGGCGTACCTCAAAAAATCGACGGCACACTCAAACTAACTCGCATTGACGACAACCGCATCCAAGCGGACAAGCCACCAGATATTCCAAATACGAATTAATAAAAGGGTTGGAACACCCCCTAATCGGCATAAGCGACCTGTATCAAACTAGGTGATATGAAATTTGGTACTTGTTTTTAACACCAGTTACACTGGCTTGTAAAACAAACCAAAAAATTAAACCACTTAGAACAGGTAGTATATGATGAATTTTATCAACATAGATTTAGGTGATTTCGGGAGTGCACCTATGGGCAATATTATTTTATTGGGCGTATTTTTTATACTCGGTGTGAGTATATTTAAGTTAAAAGATATATATGACGTCTACAAAGAGATAAAAAAAAGGGATGATTAATGCTACGCACACCTATTATTCGCCTGACTGCTGACGACAAGCCGCTCAATGACATGGTGATGGCGCGTATCATCTCGCTAACCATCACCGACAACAAAGCGCATGACGCAGATGAGCTGACCCTCACGCTCGATGACCACGACGGCAAACTTGCCATGCCTAAGCGCGGTGTCACGCTGCAATGTTGGCTGGGCTACATCGACGCAGGCATACACGACATGGGCAGCTACATCGTCGACAGCATAGAGTGGAGCGGAACGCCCGACACTCTCACCATCAAAGCCAAATCGGCAGATATGAAGCGCAGTCTGAAAGCAGGGCGCAGCCAGAGCTATCACAACAAAACGCTGGGCGACATCGCGCAACAGATTGCACAACGCCATGAATTACAGCTGTCCATCACCCCTGATTTGGCAGTTATCAACGTCGGACACATTGACCAAACCGATGAATCTGACCTCAACCTACTCACGCGACTATGTTGGCAGTTTGGCGCGGCAATCAATATCAAGTACGGCAAACTGCTGATTTTTAAACCCTATGCCAACATCAGCGTGACAGGGCTACCACTGACGCTCACCACCATCACACGGCAAACGGGCGATCAATACCGCTTTAGCATCGAAGACCGCCAAGCCGACGTGGACAACGTGCAAGCCAGTTATCACGACAAAAATACCGCCCAGCGCGTCACCGTTAATACAAACAACGGCGGTAAAACCAGCAAAAAGCTCAAGGGTAACTACAAAGACAAAACCACCGCGACCGCTGCCGCGCAAGCCGAAAAAAAACGCATCGAAGGCGAGCAAGCCAAGCTATCGATTAACTGCGCGTATGCCTATCCTGCTATCACCACTGAAGCCCCGATCATCTTGCAAGGCTACAAAGCCGAGCTCGACGCACTCAGATGGACGGTGGATAAAGCCACCCACAGCTACAGCAAAAACAGCGGCCTAACCACTCAGCTAGATCTCGTCGCCACCATCGGCAAGCAGTTCGGCGACAAACCTGCCGACCCACAAATCAATCCGAAAATCGCTAAAACCATCACGGGCACCACCAAAAAATGATATAATGCAAGCGTTTGGGTGAGGTGTAATAAGCGTTACGCGAATAAGCCTGCCGATCTCATCGTGTGTCGGTTTTCAGCACCCAAACAACCCATGCTATTGCAATAGCTTAGCAGGTAATGACCAAACTTTGGCAGGTGCAAGCACTGGGATTAACGAGCCGAGCTACCGTAATAACGAGCCGAGCTACCCTAATAACGAGCCGAGCTACCCTAATAACGGCGGTAACACGCCCCCGCGTCCTGTCACCGACAACACGGGGCTTTTTTTGCTGTGCAAGATTGCAGAAGCAAAATGTTATAGACAAAAAAATATCGGAGCAGTTGCCCCGATATTTTTTTTTAAATGACTTACAGTTATTTTATTAAAGCAACGATAATTGCAACGCTAGCTAAGATAATAGGCAGCCAAGGTTGCAGCTTGGTTTCTTTTTGCAGTTTTAGCGTTTCAGCTCTAAGCTTTTCGGCTTCGATCATTAATCTTGCCGTTTCAGCTTTGATTTTCTCGATTTCAGCCATCAGCTTTTCCTCTTCTAAATTCATGGCTAACTCCTGCCCGATGGGCGTTGGTTACGTGTTAAACAATCTATCAAACAATCATCTTGCTTGATGTGTTCATTATATGACTTTTAAAGACATGACGCAAGCGTTATTTTAGCAATTTTTTTAATTTCTCCCAGCGAGCATCTGGCATTTCCTGTTCGCCAGCTTCCCAGCGAGCCACTTGTCTAAATCCTGATTTAAGACCTAGTTTTTCGGCTAGCTGAGACTGAGTCAGTCCAAGCTTCTTGCGCATTTTGGCGATGTTGGCAGGAGATTTGATGCTTGACTGTAAATCCGTCAGCACGAGATCAAGGATTGCCGCCAACTCATCGTTGTGCATATCAACATACCGACGGTCGTCAATGTCTCTTGTCCACCCGTCTATACGACTATTAGATATTGATAAATCGCTGTCAGCAACTAACGCCTTAAGTTGCTTGTTATCAATATTAAGCGTGGATAGCACAACATTAAGTACATCGTTGGCAGTCACCACGTCAAGATCGTCTAGCAAAAGCTTATCAGCATCTTTTTGGTGCAAAACCGTGCCGTCTTGGGCAATACTGACGATGGCGGATTTATGCGCACGGTCACGAGCATACGAGCGATAGTTTGCCCATGCGGTATTTGAATTGCTGGTTTGTTTGACGGTCTGATTGTTGATGCTGATTGTATACATAAGCATTTTGCAATAATTGATAAATGCAACCATTCTAGCATATTTCATCGCGCGCCTCGCAAATCATCAATATAGTCTGCCCACGCTTGCATGATTTTTGCGCGCTGCTCTAGCATTTGCGCGTGATTATATACGCCTTTAACTCCGCCGATTACGTGTCCCAGAGACAGCTCAATCGCGTCACTATTAAATTCGGCATCATGTGCGTAAGTGCTAAATAAGTGTCTAAAACCGTGCATTGTTTGTTTGCCAGCATATCCCAATTTGACCAGCATATAATAGGGCGACCACGGGTCAATATGCTTTAAACCATGTCTAGCATGCGGCGAAGTAAACGCCCACGGCGAATCAATGCGCCCAAACTCTGCAGTTAAGATTTCTACCACTTGCGTCGATAAAATAACGGTTTGAGTATTGCGCGTTTTGGTGTGCTGCGCAGGGATTGTCCAAGTTTTACCTGCCAAGTCAAACTCGTTGCGCAAGGCCAAGCACGTTTCGCTGCGCCGAGTGGCGGTATAAACGAGCACCCAAAATGCTGCTTTAACTGCCCGACTTGTGGTTTTATCTTTATCTACGGATTTAAGCAGTGTGCTTAGGTCAGATTTGTTCTCAACATACGCGTGACAGCTTGGCCTGTGCTTCGGCAAAAATGTATCGAGCTGATACGCTGGGTTTTTGTCAGTATAGCCCATAATCCCTGCATAAACATACATAGCATTGAGCCGTTGGCACAATCGTTTAGCGAGATAAGGCGAGCCTTGGGCGATTGTCAGTAGCGTGTCTAGTAAAAATTTTGGCGTTATTTCATCAATGTCGAAATCGCCGATATAAACCAACAGGTGACGATTAATTTCGCCGCTGATGTTTTCTGAAGTTTTTGGTGTAACGTGTTTAGCGTGTACGTCTTGCAACCACTCTTTGGCTAACTGTCTAAATATCATTGTATACTCCAGCCCTGCAGGGCGTTGGTTAAGTTAGCGATACGAGCTTAAGCTCGTATCTTTTTTAGGATAATTAATTCAACTATTTGTGTTTACGAAACAAAGAAATCAAATCGTCAAAGTTTTGTGGCTTGTACTTTTGCGCTAAAGCCTTGACAAACTTGCTGGTTTTGCCAGCCTTCATTTGGCTGTAGGGGTACTTCACAGACGGTGCACGTACATCAACCAGTTCATAATCTTCAAGATAAAAGAAACCCCGTTTGTCAAACTCACCTGCAGGGTGCAACTCGCGATTCTTGAGCATTTCATAAACTTGGTTGAGTTCGTCCTTGGTTACGCCGACTGACAAATCTTGCTGCTCATTAAGCAGCGATTGTAGTTGATTGATGGCATCTTTTGCGACCAAATTATCTGCAATTTCATCGCGATAATCTTCTTGGATTTTCTTAATCCAATTAGTTAATGTATGCGGATTGTTGCTGTTAAATCGTGTGGCACTATCAGATAATTCAAGCTCGAAGCCGAGGGTATCAATGCACGCATTGATAGTTTTGCTGTTTAGCATGATGAGTCTCCTGCCCGATGGGCGTTGGTAGAAATTAAGTTTTAAAATATCAAGCTATCTTGCTTGATGTGTTTATTATATGACTTTTAAAGTCATAAAGCAAGTGTTGAATACATTTTTGCAAAAAAAATCCCCACAAATTTGTGGGGAAAATAGCTAAACGACAGTAAGTTAAACGCGCGTCACTTGATAAGTGATAGGCGATCGAGCGAATTGGCGCATTTGCTCAATCGTTAATTCCTGACCGCGCAGATCTGGCGGCAAGTCCATTGGGATTTCAGTAAAGCTGCGAGTTAGACACGACAAATGATGAGGTAACACCCCAATAACGTCTTTACCATTTACGATATCAGCCGTAGCGTGGGGGATTACCGTGGCACTATCATCAATAATGCAATTTTCTTTGAGATACTCTACAAGACGCTCATGTCGAGTGACTACCAGCGCATTTTTAATCATACAGTCTCCATTTGTTTATTTAAATGAAGGCAGTATAATACAAACAAACAGCAAAAACACGTTTCGTAAGCTTATAAAACTACCACATCACCGGGCCATCGGATTATTTACCGTACGCACCACACCCGAACGCGCGGACTTTGACGCGCGCCGCTTAGATGACTTTGCCGCTTTTTGCTTACCCCCAGCCAAATGCTCGCAAGCAATACCATCATGGTCACGGTCAAGATACCGCGCTCCGTGCTGCTGCATATAGGCTTGGGCTTCGGCTTGTGTTGCAAACTGTTTACACGTCACCCGTGCTTGCGCCCCAGCTGTTAAACCCATCATCAACACTGCTACCAAAATCCGCATTATTTATCCTTACACTGGCGTAAATATAAAAGATAACCCAGTACCCATGCGCACGGTATAGCGCACTTGCCCAGCCGTGGTTGAACGCTCGATAGCTTTTCCGCCTTGCTGATACTCAGCAAATGCCGATTTGGTAATATCCATCAGCGGCTGCACCGCTGCATCATTAGACAGCGTAGGATTTAACGAACGCGCCACCAACCCCGACAACACCAACATCTGCTCAGCAGTATCATCCTGTTGCTTACCACCCGTATAGACGCAAGACACGCTTTTGACCTTATCATCATCGGTCATCACTACATTCATGAGCACGTTCTCTTGCAATGCCGCTGTGTGCACATTTCCTGCCGCATTGGGGGCAAAATCGCCCTTATGCCAACGCACATTCTCACCCGTAAGCTCAGCCGTTCTTTGCGCGATACGTTGCCCAAACTCATCCGCCGTGACGCCAAAATCTTTCTCAGTCACGCGTGTAGGGACAGGCTCAGCAGGGGACACAGGCGGCATTGCGGTAGTAGGCGACGTAGTAACAGCTGGTGCTGGTGCAGGATTGGCAGGTGCCGCAAGGTGAGCCGTCGGCTGGTTTATCGACTCACGTGCCACAGGATCAAGCTGCACCAGCAACACAGGCAGCAGCAGCCATGCAATCGCTAATCCCCATAGCACGGGCTTACGCGCAAACCGTCCCGTTGGGTTTTTAGGCGAGCGTATATTTAACCGCGCAGGCGCAGCAAAAGCCATGATTGCTAACGCAGGGATAACCAGCACCCACACCAACATGCCCAGCAGCAACATGACGCAATCCTCAAAAGATACAACCTATTAAACTGTTAATTTGTTAAATTGCTAACAATATAACAAAACCGCTTGCAAAACACAAAAATTTCTTTTACCATGAATTTTAAGAGGTGTCGAAACCTTTAAAGTACAGCGGAAACCCGCACCCGACAGACTTGCGGCTTTTTTGTGCCTGTTTTTTTGCCCAGCAAAAAGCGGTATAATACCCTGCGTCGAGAGGGCGGAGAATACAACACCCTTCGGGGAAATAATCCCAGCCGACTGTACTCGGCTTTCGAACCTCTTGACACCCCAAACGGGTAAATTTCGAAAATCAAAGTACAGGAGGTCATCATGACCGCTTTTGCACTATCCACATTCAATCGCCGCGCACGCGCATGGCTCACACGCCGACCCAAACCAACCACAGCACCGACGACAGCCGCGCCGCGCGTACCCAAAGACATCTTAGCTCGACTCACAGCACCCACAGAACAACTGACCAGCCCCACACGCGTTCGCCAAGCCACCTTTTGGCGCGTCATCAACACGCTAGCCTTGGATGTGGGCATGGCGTTTCTCACCGACTTACCCAGCCAACTAACCGCTCAGTCACCCGTACTGTACCTTACCCACGAGCGCGTCACAGGTCTGCTAGCAGACCTTATCCTACCCTTGGCAGACATCACCCCCACCGAATTTGACGCGCTCATGATTGCATTTGGCGGCACACCCGTCGCCATCGTATCCGAATGGTCAATCGACACCAAAGGCAATAGAGAACCACGCCCTGCCTACCGTATCGCAGCCAGTGATATCCTCAACGTAAGACAAGCAGCGATCCATGCCGAACTAAAACAGATACAACAATCAACAGGAGCAGCGGCATGAGCGACAACAGACGACTACCCATCAGCCGCGCCCAATTGGCAGGCAAACGCCGCATCGTTATTTACATCGGCGACTTAGCAAACTATAGTGGCCTAGCACCGAGCATCTTGTACAACGAACTACACGACAGCAAACTGCGACAGGGGATAGACTATGTCTACCACCCCAAAAAAGAGGATTTCGCCCTGAGCCTAGCCGCTGCCCAAGCCGTACTACTTGGCTACCAACTGTGGGGCAGTGCTGACATCACCGCGGCGTGGCAAACATGGCACGCCATCAGCGATTTTATTAATCAGGGATTTAATCATGACAACAAACAATCAACATCTAAAAAATGAACTCCAGCGCATCCACAGCTATACATGCGCGTTGAGCGCACTGGCGGCAAACGGCACGATGGTCAAACTAGAGATGACCAGCCTAGAGCAGATTTTTGCCGACATCGCACGCGTCACTGCGTGGGCATATGCTGAGCTAGATGCGCCCAACCACATCGACCCGTACGACCAATAAACCGTCACAAGTCCGCCACACACCACCCAAGCCCTTGCCGTCGCGCAGGGGCTTGTTATTTATGATGCAGCCAACGCTTGCACCATCGTCCGCACGCGCTCGCGGTCATCATCAGACAATGCGTGATACAACGACAGCCATGCCGCCTCATCATCATTCAATCCAACCGACGGGCCCTCATGCCTCGCCCAAAGCAGATAGCCCACGTCATAGCCCAGCTGCGCCATTGCCGCCAGCATCGCCACATCGGGCACACGCTTGCCGTTCTCGTAGTTCGACAACGTTACCACGCTCACGCCCAGCTGCTCGCTGACCTGTGTTTGATGCAGTCCAAGGCGTTTGCGCTCCGAGACTAGCCGCTCTCCCAGACCTAAATTAAACATTTTTTAAACCTAATCCCTTGACTTAAACTTTTGTTTAAGTCAAAATAACCCTTGTTAAATTGCTAGCTTGTTAAATTGTTAAAATTTAAACATACAACCGCGCAATTTAACACAAACCTGACTCCCTAAAAAGGACAACACGATGATGAAAACGTTAGCAGTGCGCATTCCTGAACAAATGCACACCTATCTAAAACACAAAGCCGTGCAGCAAAAAACCTCGCTGCAAGACATTGTTACGACTATTGTTGTCGAATACCAACGACACGACGCGTCCTACAAAGCCGAGCTGGACGACTCCCTCACCGCCGCCCTAAACGCATGGCAGCAGGAGGTAGTCAAATGACATACAAAAACTGGGACAAAGTTCGTGATAATCGTTTGCACGTCTATCTCAACCAACACGAGCTCGACACATTTTTAGAAGCCATGCGTCTACGCGATCTTGACCAGAAGTCGACCGCCGCGCGCACGATGCTGATCGAGCACGCACAAGCAATCATTGTCGATAGCCGCAAGCATAGACCAGCACAAACAAAAACCCAAACCGTAAAATACCAGCTGCCCAGCGGCTTTTTTACCGTGCTAACCAAAATGTAATTTTTTTTATAAAACTATGCCACGAACAACATCTGCCTACATCACATGCCCCCACTGTCATAGCAAAATGCGCACGCACAGTCATCGGCAGATGACGTCGTTGCTCAAAAAAATAGTCGGCACATGTACCAACCCAGACTGTATGTTCGTGGCAAACATCAATGTTGAAATCGTTAGTCAAATACACCCGAGTCTTACGCCCAAACCTGAAATTGCGGCACAACTGACTCGGCATAAAAGGAAAGCACGATGCTCACAACATCACTAACTCCCGAACAAATTTGTCACGTATCTGCAGCAATGATTCATTTTATCAGCGGCAAAAATCGTGAGCTCAATGAACTCAAACTAGCACGCTATCGTGCAAGCGATTACCGCCGCGCACGGATTGACCGCCAAATCGACACGATCGATGGCGAGATTTTTGAGTGCAAACAAACGTTTTATGCAATCACTGGCTTGCGTTACGCAAGTGACCTGCACACCTGTATTGCTTAATTTTTTTTTTGCGTTAAGAGATAAACACGATGAACAGAAATGACGAAATCGTGTCACGACTGAAACGTGACTACGGTTTTAAAACGGTTGGTGAATGGCTACGCGAAGGCGTCTGCCCCGACTGCAACAAAAAATCCCTCTACACCCACGCGCATACACCGCGCGTGGTCAAATGTGGACGACTCAACAAATGCGGCCTAGAAGTCCACGTCAAAGAGCTGTTTGCCGACATGTTTCAAGACTGGTCAAAAACCTACCAGCGTACCCCAGAAAATCCCAACGCTGCCGCCGATGCCTATCTTGCTGAAGGGCGCGGCTTAGATATCAGCAGAATCAAAGGCAGCTACGCGCAAGAGCAATACTTTGACAGCAAGCAAAACATCGGCACAGCCACCGTGCGTTTTGCTTTACCGAACGGCGGCTGGTGGGAGCGTTTTATTGATCAAGCCGATCGCTTTCACGCCAAAGCCAACATCAAATACGGCTACAGCGTCAAAGGTTATTGGTGGTGGCATCCTGCCAACCCGATTTTACCCAAAGAAATTTGGATCGCAGAAGGCATTTTTGATGCTTGTGCCCTAGCCGAACATGGGCTTGCCACCGCAAGCCCCATCAGCTGCACCAATTTCCCAGAGACGTCATTACAGGAGCTAAAACGCCTCTATGACAACCACCGCCACACGTTACCAACGTTGGTTTGGGCGTATGACAACGACCCAGCAGGTCAGCGCGAAACCAAAAAAGCCATCGAAGCCGCACGTAAGCTGGGGTTTACTAGTGTTGCCGCTCAACCGCCACACGACAAACACCGCAAACTAGATTGGAACGACCTACATGAGCTCAAACAGCTCACCGCCGAGCACCTCAAGACCTACCGATACTATGGCGACCTGCTCACAGCCGCCAGCGCGACTGATGCAGCAGTCATCCGCTACATGCACACCAAGCTAACACAGTTTTACTTTGAGCACGGCAACCGAACCTACTGGTTTGAGCTAGACGTCAAACAACTGGGCGAACTAATCGGCGTCAAACGCCACGAAGTCAGTGAAATGCTAGAGGAGGCGATGGACACCGACGTTGAGCAGCAAATGCCCGACTTTGTCCGCCGCAGCTCAACCACCCACGAAATACTCAACGCTAAGCTAGAAGCATTATACTTCCAGCGCAACGACATCACAGACGAATCGTGGTACTTCACTCGCATCACCACACCCAAGGGCGAAAAACACACCACGATTACAGGGGATCAGCTATCAAGCCCCAGCAAACTCAAGCCGCGCCTGTTATCCGTGTTTGCAGGTGTACTATGGACAGGCTCAGCCATGCAGCTAGATTTAATAGCAAAACATCAAATGGAGGGGCTAAAAGAAGTCAAAACCACAGACTTCATCGGCTATGCTAAAGAGCACAACGCTTACATCTTTAATGACGTTGCATTTAGCCAAGGCAAAGTCGCGCACAAAAACGCACAAGATTACTTCAAAATCGGGCGGCTAGAAATCAAATCGCTGGTCAGTGACCCCATTTTAACCATCAACACCCAAGACGCGCCCGACTTTCGTTGGTGGCAAGACTTCCACCACGTGCGCGGAGACTACGGCACAATCGTCTTGGCATGGTGGCTGGGCAGCTACTTTGCAGAGCAAATTCGCGGAATTGACCGCAGCTACCCATTTTTTGAGCTGGTGGGACAAGCAGGTGCAGGTAAATCGCGGCTACTAGAATTTATGTGGAAACTGTCGGGCAGGGAAGACTACGAAGGATTCGACCCCACCAAATCGACCAACGTCGCCGTGTACCGCAACTTTGCCCAAGTTGCCAACCTGCCCATCGCCCTCATCGAGGGCGATCGCAACGACGACGAAGGCAAAAGCCGCTTTGCCAAAACGTTTGAGTGGGATAGCCTCAAAGACGCTTACAACGGGCGGCCCATTCGCTCACGCGGTGTCAAAAACAACGGCAACGACACGTACTCACCGCCTTTTCGGGCTGCTATCATGATTAGCCAGAACGAGGAAATCACTGCCTCGGAAGCCATGCTAACACGTATCATTCACGTCAAGCTTACTCGAGATGGGCAGACGCTACAGACAAAACAAATCGTCGATAACCTTGACCGCCTGCCGCTAGAATTTACCAGCCGATTTATCGCGCACGCGCTCAAGCAAGAAGCCGCCATCCTTGCCACCTACCGCGAGCGCGTACGCTTTCATGAACATGCGTATCACAACGACGGCGTGACACACACCCGTATCGCGCTCAATCATGCGCAAGTTGCCGCCCTTATCGACTGCTTGCAAACGCATATTTTAGGCAGCCTGATGACCAAAGAGCAGGCGTGGAGCGCGCAAAACACCCTGCTTGGCATGGCACACGCACGCGTCACACGCTTACAAGCCGACCACCCCGAAGTTGAGCGGTTTTGGAGCGTGTTTGAGTATCTCAACACGATTCGCGAGTTTACCAACCACCGTCGCGTCGATGATGACACCGTCGCCATTAACCTCAACCAGTTTTACAAAGCCGCCAAAATCAATTATCAAGACCTGCCCGACATGACCGTCATGAAGCGGCTACTCAAACAGTCGAGTCGCTACAAATTTATCGACTCAAACGTCAGCGTACGTAGCAATCACGAAGGCTCACCGACGTTTAAATGCTGGATTTTTAAAAAACCCACCGACTGAAACAAGGAAAAGGCTGCAAGGAGCTCAACCATGCCTGACATCATCGACCAAGCCAACACCATCGTCGAACAGACTATCACGCACAGCCTCGCGCGTGCCCCAAAATTTGACGCACCTTCTGCCGCGTACTGTATAGACTGTGACGAACCAATTCCCACTGTACGCCAACGCCTAGGCGGTGTTATGCGCTGCATAGACTGCCAAAACCACATCGAGCGGTTCAAACGCCTGCAGCGACACCCACCCAAGTTTGACAAGTAACCGTTTTTCGCCCCCAAAATCACCATTTTGTGACCCCAAAAACGCCAAATAAATCAAACGTTTAGCCCACGTGTCACCTTTGTAACCTTTTTATCTCCTCACCCAAAAACACGGCTAAAAAGCCGTGTTTTTAGCCCTTGGCACGTCCAAAAAACCCATTACCATGACCCATCCGACCTGAAAAAGGATAAACCATGCACACGACCAACGTTTCAGCAGGCATCGACAAACTAAAAACCTGCATCCGCATCTGGTGGAAAATCGACGGCAAACGCCACCGCGAAACCCTACACAACACACCGCCAACGCCCGAAAACCTAAAAACCGCCCAAGCCACCGCCGACATGATAGCCCAGCAACTGCGCATGGGCATTTTTGACCGCAATCAAGTCTTTCCAAACTCTCCCAAACGCCCCCAAGCCTATTTTGACTACTACATCCGCATTTGGGAGACAACCGAGTCTGCAATCATTGCCCCAAGTTCATGGCGCACTTACAAAAACAAAATGCAAAACCACATCGAGCCTTATTGGGGTAAAAAACAAATTGCCAAAATCACCAGCGAGCACGTTGAACACTGGGTGTACAAAATTTTAATCAAAAAACTGGCGGTCAAAACCATCAAAGACTTGTTGATGATATTTCGAGCAATTTGGTCATACTGGGCAAGACACGCAAACAATCCACAAGATCCCACCAAATACATCAAACTCGGTGACAAAGACAACGACGACATCAATCCTTACACCCGTAAAGAAATTGACACTATCATCAACACCGAAACCGACCCTGCGCTCAAAAACCTGTGGACAGTCATGCTTTGGTCAGGGCTATCGACTCACGAGCTCATCCCCCTAGCAGTCGAAGACCTAGACCTTGCCAACGGTTATTTATACGTCAAACGCGGTTACGTCGATAACACCCACAAAGCCACCAAAAACCGCCGTCGCCGCCGCCAAGTCGAACTACTCCCGAACGTCATCACAGCATTACAATCACAATGCCAAATTGTCAGTCACAACCAACCAACGCGTATCAACGTACTAGAGCGCGATAACATCACTTACACGCAGCAAACCGTCACATGGTTGTGGTATAACCCCACAACCAAAAATCACTACACCTACAAACGCCTCGAAACCCTGTGGAAACGTCACCTAGCCGTTTGTAGAGTGCCATACCGTGCGCTGAACACCGCGCGACACACATACGCCAGCCAAGTCCTATCGAGTGGGGCAGTCTCAGCGGAGTGGCTAGCCAACCAGCTGGGTCATGCAGACACCAGCATGATCCACAAGCACTATGGCAAATTCATCCCACAAGATGCCAAGCACATCATCCACAAACTAGACCACGCCCTCAACCAATCCTAGCCCACGCCAAAAAACAACAAGGCTTGACGGCAAACCACCGCCAAGCCTTTATTTTCAAGGCATCGCGCCCAAATCCATCAAATCCGCCAGCCCACGACCCAGCCCACGGGCACAAATACCGCACAACAAAAAACGGCTGAAACCCTTGCTGCATAAGGGTTTCAGCCGTCTAAAATATGGCGGAAGCTGAGAGATTCGAACTCTCGAAGGGCTCGCACCCTTGCCGGTTTTCAAGACCGGTGCATTCAACCGCTCTGCCAAGCTTCCGTTTTGTGGAGGCTATTATATACAAAAAAAATCCAAATGCAAGCGTTTTTGGCTATTTTTTTTTTGGCAAACTTTTTGCTAAAGCCAGCAAAAATAAATGGCATGGAGTTGATGCTTGTCACCCACCGCCCAGCTTTATACAATAATGGCGTAACAAACCGCGACAAAACGTAGCCAACCGTTGATTATCTTACCATTGTGTTACCGCAAGATGACAGCCAGCGTTGGCAGATCTGGCTGACCAATCCAGCGCGGTTTTGCCTCCCCCAGCATGAATACGAGGAATGCCCGATTGAGCCGTACAAAGCCTATGGGCGACAGGAGTCTATGATGATGACCACCGATACCCAACCCACCCATGCCGCCACGCACCCCAAGCAGCCGTGGTACAAGATTTTGTATGTACAAGTGTTGATTGCCATTGCGCTCGGGGTTTTGCTTGGCGTGTTTTTTCCCGAGACGGGCGCGGCGATGAAGCCATTGGGCGATGCGTTTATCAAACTTGTCAAAATGATTATCGCGCCTGTGATTTTTTTGACCGTCGTCACGGGTATTGCTGGCATGAGCAACATGAAGCAAGTCGGGCGCGTGGCAGGCAAGTCGATGTTGTATTTCATCACATTCTCAACGCTAGCGTTGATTATCGGCATGGTTATCGCCAATGTGCTGCAACCAGGTGCAGGGCTTAATATCGACCCTGCCAGCCTACACAGTGGCAAAGACGCGGTTAAAGTCGCTGAATACGCCAGCAAAGCGCATGAAACCACTGTGATGGGCTTTGTGATGAACATCATCCCCGAAACGCTGGTCAGCCCGCTGACTGAGGGCAATATTTTGCAGGTGTTGTTTGTCGCTGTGCTTTTTGGTATTGCATTGGCGCAGATGGGCGATAAAGCCAAAACCGTCACCACGTTTTTGCAAGAAATTTCATTGCCTGTATTTAAAGTTGTTGAAATGCTGATGAAAGCCGCGCCAATCGGTGCATTTGGCGCGATGGCATTCACCATTGGCAAATATGGCATTGGCTCAATTGGCAATTTGCTGCAATTGCTGCTTGGGTTTTATATCACCTCACTGCTGTTCGTGCTGATTGTGCTGGGTGCTGTCGCGCGTTACAACGGCTTTTCTATCATCAAGATGATTCGGTATATCAAAGATGAGTTGCTGCTGGTGCTTGGTACTAGCTCATCTGAAGCCGCTCTGCCGTCATTGATGCAAAAAATGGAGCAAGCAGGTTGCGAAAAATCCGTCGTTGGCTTGGTTATCCCCACGGGCTACTCGTTTAACCTTGATGGCACGAATATCTACATGACGATGGCGGCGTTGTTTATCGCGCAGGCGTGCAACATCGACTTGACGCTTGGCGAGCAGGTCACCTTGCTACTGGTCGCCATGCTAAGCTCAAAAGGGGCGGCTGGTATCACAGGTGCAGGCTTTATCACCTTGGCAGCGACCCTTGCCGTCGTGCCAAGTGTGCCCATCGAGGGCATGGCGCTGATTTTGGGCATTGACCGCTTTATGTCTGAGTGCCGCGCCTTGACCAACCTCACGGGCAATGCCTGTGCCACCATCGTGGTATCCAAGTGGGAAAACGCGCTTGACCAAGACCGCCTAAACGCAGCGTTAAATGGTCATCCGTTGCCGCCGATTGACGGGCAACCTGCGGTCATGCCAAACGCAAACACACCTAAATAACCCCTAGCACCCAATCGCCCAATAACCAAAACGCCAGTGGTCAATCACTGGCGTTTGTTTTCATGGTCAAAGGTTTGGGCCAAAAAGCTGTGAGCTTAAGGCTTGCGGCTTATCAAATCCGCCAAATCTGTCGTAATCAAATCCGACACATCCGCCGATAACGGCTGCGGTATCGGCGAGGCGTTGCCATCGGGTAGGGCGGTGGTCTGGGGTGTGGTGGGCGTGTTATCAGTGTCAGAGGTTAGTGCGCCGTTGATGATAGCCTCGCTAACCCCTTGACGTTTGAGCTTTTCTAAAAAACGGTGGTCATCTGCCAGTGAATAGCCGACGTTCTCAGCGTCCAAGCCTTGGCGAATATACAGCCGAATCAGCCCTTGAATACGCGGAAAGCCGTGTGCTTTAGCAACGTCGGATAGCAGCGCGTGCATCTCTTCGGTAAGTTTGATGTGCAGCGGCACCATGACAGGCGCGGTTTTTTTGTGGCGGTTGCGGCTACGGTTGTTGGGCATGGCGGTTCTCGCTGGGTAACACAAATCGGACGTTTGGTAGGGCGTATTTGGCACGTCCTTGCCAAATCAGCCATCAATGTGCATTATACACCTTGTCGGCATTTAAATCGCTGGCGTTTAAATCATCGGCGTTGGGTAGCTCCAAAATCGCCTGTTCCCAATACGCTTGTACCGCCGCGTCACTGGCGTACACCTTTTGCACAATCGCTTCAGCAGGCGCGTGATTGACCTGTTTCACCAGCTCCACCCACAGCGGCGGCGTACCGTACTCAAGCACTACATGAAACAGCGGTGACAAATCACGTTGTAGCAGCGATTGATCAAGCATAAACGCAGCAAACACACAGGCTTCAGGCGACTTATCACGCAGCGCGCAAAATGCCATGCCATCTAGCAGCGCAGGCACAGTGATTTTAAATTCTGGCAATAGCTGCATGGCAAAACGCGCCGAATCAGGCAACCGCACCAGCGCAATAAACCCATCAATCAACTGGCCATAATACGCGCGATCAGCGTCCGACAGCTTGCCTTGCTGCTGTGCCTCGACCAAGCGCGCGATACGCTCACGGTCAATCGCCTGTTGCAGGGTGATAAAAGCGGTTTGGGCAGGGGTAAAAGCAAGGTCAGCCATGGCAGATGGTGGTATAAATCGTTAGAATTGTAAAGGATAACAAAACAACAGCCAAAAAACGGGCAGTAAAAAACTAACAGACAGAAAAAAGCCCATTCACACAGGAACGGGCAATAGATAGGTTTGATACACTAAGCAAGTAAGCCAAACACTTAAACTTGATTGGCTCCCCAACCTGGGCTCGAACCAGGGACACACGGATTAACAGTCCGATGCTCTACCGACTGAGCTATTGGGGAACAGTCGTATCAAGTGGTGCGTATGATAACGATGTTTGCGCGTGCCGTCAAGCGTTTTTTGACATTTTTTTGCTGAGTGTTGATGCTACACGTGAAAAATAGCCAAAAACCAGTGATACCAATGTACCACTGGCTACTAAATCCAAAAAATTAGCCCCAGAAAAATTGAACCTAAAAAGGCAAAACCTCAGGCATTACGTTAGGCATTATTGCGGAATACGCAACACTTGACCAGGATAAATCTTGTTGGGATCGGTCAATAACGGCTGATTGGCTTCAAAAATTCTGTTGTATTGGTTGGCGTCGCCATACACTTCTTTGGCAATTTTTGACAACGTATCGCCTGATTTGACTGTGTACATGCGTGATTCGGCAGCAGGCTGCACCACTGACATATTGTCTTGCACATGTTCAACGTGCTGCACGTTACCCGCGGCCAAAATGGCTTTTTCGCGGTCAGCTTGGGTGGCGGCTGTCCCGTTGATGGTCACAGTATCGGTATTGCCGTCATAATTCACGCTGAGTGCGTCAATATTGGCGTACTGCTGAATACGTTTGATAAGCAGATTGGCAATTTCTTGTGGATTGGGCTCAGCAGGTGCACTCACTTGCACGTTGGGTGCGGTATTTTGCGCAGAAGGTGCTGTTTGGCTTTGTGGCTGGCTGGCAGGGTTAGCAGCTTGATCATTATTTCGGTTACGATGAAAGATTTTATCGCCAACGTCTTTGGCAAAGCTAAATAGTCCCATGATGATGCTCCGTTTTTAGTCAAGGTGGTTTGATGTGATAAGTAATAACCAAACAGGCGTTTACCACTTAAAACGTGGTTAAGACAGGTGGGTTATTTAAATTAAATACAGCCTAACAAAAATCGCATGGGTTGTCATGAAGGTTTTGGCAAGCGTTGGTTGTTGTTTGGGTCGTTTTTGGTTAGCAACGGTTAGCAAATGATGATGATAAAGGCCTATAATGCCAAAAGCAGGATGCAAGCAAATTTCTGCCCATAATCTGGGCACAATCTGAGCATAACTGGGTATCATCGATTGGTAAACCTATGAAACAACCAACATCGTTAGCGTTATCAGCACAGCCGCACGCACAGTCAAGTAATGCGTTTTATAATCAGGCTGCAAAACACGTGGCAGACAGCCAAAACGTGATTACCGATTTGGACAATCCGCTGATAGACCGCGATTTGTCCCTACCCGTGACGCTTGTGTCGCCAATGTTGCGTCCAAAAACTGCCCCTGTGTACTACCGTCAGTATGAATTGCCCGATTTTTATCAGCCCACCCAGACCAGCGTAGCCAGCCACGCGCCGTCGATAGCTGTTGATAGTGTCCGTGATGCCACAGCCCACGCTGCGCTATCGCCCACCGCCCACTCTCAACCCTCTGACGCGCTACCTGCTCAGCCTGCTAAACCTAGCGTGCTTAGCCAAGCTGAGATTGAGCGCGCACTTGCCAATCCCAACATCCATATCAATCTACTCAAACAATCGCATTCACTGCTAGATAATCGCCCCAAAGTGCAAGATAGCCTAAGCGAATTGGAGCAGGATTTAGCCACAGACGTGCCGCTTGACGATGACAAAGACCACGCAGCGTATCAAAACGCCGTCAGCGTGTGGCAGCAACAGCCCGATGATGCGCACGCGTATGCGGTCATCAGCGACTCTGCCGCGCACGGTTTGGCAGACGCGCGCTTGCGGCAAGCTTTGGTGGTATTTCGTGGCAGTGCAACGCTTGGGATAACGCCGAATAGCCAGCAGGCGTTTGGTTTGATTGAAGCTGCCGCCAAACAAGGTGACGCGCGTGCCGCCAAGGCGTTGAGCAAATTGTATTTTGCTGGTGAAGGGGTCGCGCTTGATATGGCGCAAGGACGGTTTTGGCTGGCACAGGCGGCAGAGAACGGGCACGTGGGTGCGCAGGCGGTATTGGCAAGCATGGCAGCGGCAGACGGCCTGAAACAAACCCAACAAGCCGATAACCAATATCTACAACGTTTAGCCATTGCCACCGCTGTGCTGGTGGTGATTGCGTCGGCGGTGATTGTGTGGGTAAAAATTTAACTCACCGTGCGTCATTCTCCACCGATCATCTTTGATTTAAATGCAGATGTAAGCACTAAATCATACAAATCATGCTCCGTTTGCGTCATCGGGCAGGTCTGCTGGCGTGCTGGATTCGCTGGCATGCTCTGACTGACCTGAGGTGTCCAACGCCGATGCCAGCCGCGGATAATGGTTTAAAATATAACAAAACAGCTCGGCGGTTTTTTGGGTGTCATACAACGCTGAATGCGCCTCGTTGCCGTCAAACGTAATCCCTGCTGCCTGACAGGCGCGCGCCAGTACGGTTTGCCCAAATGCCAACGCCGATAGCGTCACTGTGTCGAGTACCGAAAACGGATGAAACGGATTTTGGTTTTTGGTGTGCGTGCGCTCAACGACCGCATTTAAAAAGCCCAAATCAAAATGCGCGTTATGCCCAACCAAAATACACTTGCTGCAGCCTGCCGCTTGGCGCACGTTTTTTAGGTGTTTAAATACGCGGCGCATGGCGGCTTTTTCATCCTCAGCGATGGCTTTGCGCATGGGACTATGCGGATTGATTCCCGTGAACTGTAGCGCGCGCGGCTCAAGGTTTGCGCCCTCAAATGGCTCAATATGCGCATTGACCGCTTCACCGGCATAAAATACCCCATCATCGCTAAGCAAAATCGGCTGACAGGCGATTTCTAGCAGCGCGTCGGTGTGAGCATTAAAACCTGCGGTTTCGACATCAACCACCACGGGCAAATAATGCCGAAAACGCTCGCTAATCGCCGTGCCAATCGGGCGGTTAATGGCAGCCTCATCGGTTGGGGCAGGTGAGTGGGTCGTGGTATCAGTCATTGGCGCAGCAATAATTTGTCAATTTAAAAAGATGATAAAACAGGATGAATCAACCAGCCAGCGGCTGACCCATCAGGCGTTATGCGCCATTATTAACCGTTTGTGATGCGTCGGTTTGGACATGCCAGTGAAGCGTCTGTCCTGCCATCAGCGGCGTGAGGCTATGCCCGTCCAAATACGGGTAGCTTGTCGGGATTTGCCACGGTGTACGCACCAGTGTCACAGTGTCGGCATTGACGGGCAAGCCATAAAACCGCGCCCCGTGGACACTACAAAAACCTTCTAGCTTATCAAGTTTGCCCATGCGTTCAAACGCCTCGGCATACAACGCCAACGCAAACGGCGCGGTATAGCAGCCTGCACAGCCGCAAGCGTTTTCTTTGGTGTGGGTGGCGTGTGGGGCAGAGTCTGTGCCCATAAAAAACTTGGGATTGCCACTGGTCGCCACATCAAGCAGCACCTGCTGGTGGCTTTGGCGTTTGAGCACAGGCAGGCAATACAAATGCGGCTTGATACCACCGACCAACAAGTCGTTGCGGTTCATCAGCAGATGCTGCGGCGTGATGGTTGCGGCAACCTGCTTACCTTGTGCCAAAACAAAATCCGCCGCATCACTGGTGGTAATATGCTCAAAGACGATTTTTAAAGCAGGAAATTTGTTGATGATATTGACCAGCACATCATCAATAAAGCGTTTTTCACGGTCAAAAATATCGACATGCGCGTGCGTGACCTCGCCGTGCACCAGTAGTGGTAGCCCGACGCTCTCCATTTTGGCAAGCACGTCGGTGCAGTGGTCGATATGGGTCACCCCTTCGGCTGAATTGGTTGTCGCGCCTGCTGGGTACAGCTTGACCGCCTTGACCACGCCCGATGCCACCGCCGCATCAATCTCACTGGGGCTGGTGTTGTCAGTCAAA
Organism: Faucicola sp. SE7633; assembly: GCF_059264685.1. NCBI lineage: Bacteria > Pseudomonadati > Pseudomonadota > Gammaproteobacteria > Moraxellales > Moraxellaceae > Faucicola > Faucicola sp. SE7633. The sequence goes on from NZ_JCADBW010000015.1 coordinate 63,468, forward strand.
TACAACGTCATCAACGGCTCAAACCGCGCACGCCACTTAGCAGGCACATGCGCCACAATCCGCTCACGATACGCCAATGCTTGTGCGGTTGTGGTGACGGGCGGCACCAAATTGGGCATACAAATCGCGCGGCGTACGCTGGCAGCGGCATGGGGCACTGTGGTCGCCAACGCCGCGCCATCACGCAAATGCAAATGCCAATCATCGGGCGCGGTGATGGTCAAGGTTTGGACACAGGGATTCTCAGCGGACATTATGACCCCTTACAGATTGGATGATAATGGTTGCACCTTTGACACCTAAAAACACGCGCCTTTTCAAACCGACGCATAGGCAGTGGGTGCAAAGCGTGAGAATGATAGCAAATTTAAGCCAGAAAGCCTATGGCAAAATGCGCAAACCCTGCCAAAATACCCAACCAAGCGACAGCCAATGTCGTTTTAGACGTGTTTAAGCCTGTGACCCTAATCCAGCCACCAGCCCACAACCGCTAGGCACAAAAAAAACCCTCTTGTAAGCAACAAGAGGGTATAAAATGGCTCCCCAACCTGGGCTCGAACCAGGGACACACGGATTAACAGTCCGATGCTCTACCGACTGAGCTATTGGGGAATAGTCGGTGTTTTAACCGCAAGCAGATAATGGCTTGTGAGTCAAAAGTGGAGCATATTTTAGCAAAAAAAATTAACCTGTCAAGCGTCTTGGGCAAAAAAAATCAGATTTTTTTTTGAGACCACAGCAAACGGGAGGTTGTATCGCCGATTGCTGACTTCTATAGTTAAAACTGTAATATAATAAGCATTTTAAACCAATACCACCATGCCCAAAATATACAACCAAGACTTACGAGACAGAGCCGTCAACCACTGGCAAAAGACAGGCAACAAAAGCCAAACAGCCAGGCTGTTTGAAATCAACCGCAACACCCTTAATGACTGGATAAAGCTCTATCAAGAACAAGGGAATACCAAGCCAAAACCCTTTGCACCTGTTGGCGTAAAACACATTATCACTGACCTAATCGCCTTTGAGGACTACGTTAACGCTCAGCAATTCGACACCGCAAAACAGCTTAGAGAACAGTACTTAAAAGACCATCCCGATGTCGATATTTCTTATAATGCCTTTTTAGAAACCTTACGTCGAATCAAATGGAGTTTTAAAAAAAGACCCCGCTCTTTAAGCAAGCCGATTTACTAAAGCAAATTGGGTTTAAATTAATGCTAGGTTTATTGCTATTAACCTTGAGCATTACCGCT
>NZ_JCADBW010000016.1:0-55505 GCF_059264685.1 Faucicola sp. SE7633
ACCGTTAGGATTGTCTTAGACACGAATTAGCTTAAGTGTGTGTTTGGAAACGTCTTACCAGTTAAGTTACTGCGTACTCGCAATTTAGTCTTAACTTAACTGTGGAATGTAAGACATTGAATATAGTGAGATGAGTATAGCAAAACTTATCGCATTTAACAATTGCCTTATATCCACCGCCTGAAGTCGCAGGTTTACGGCAACGAATGATAAAATCAACCGTTTGCATCAATGGTGAGTTTTAAGGATTGCCACTGGCACTGTCAGGCGCGTCGCGGTTGCGCTCGATGGTTGTTTGGTGTAGCGGAAAACTGCCCAACGTCGCGCCTGCTTGTTTATCGGCAAAATAAAACCGCAAAGTCTCGATGACGTTTTGAAACGCCAGTTGTTCCCACGGGATTTCGTCTTCGGTAAACAACGCGCATTCTAGGCTCTCTTCGCCCACACCAAATTGTCCGTCTTTGAGCGTTCCTAAAAACATGACGTGAATTTGCCCGATGCTTGGGATGTCATACAGGCAGTATAGCTGTAGGTTGTCGCCTTGGGCTTTAGCCTCTTCCATGCACTCACGGTTGCCACCGTCGCGCATGGTTTCGCCAAGCTCCATAAAGCCTGCAGGCAATGTCCAAAAACCGCGTCGGGGCTCAATCGCGCGGCGACACAGCAGTACCTTATCCGCGTGCACCAGTACGCAGCCGTTAATCACCTTGGGGTTGTCGTAGTGGATGTAGCCACACGCGGGGCATACCAGCCGTGGGCGTGTGTCACCTGCAGGGATGACGTGGTCGGCGGCGTGACCGCATTGCATACAATAAGCCATGAGAATTCCTTGGTTGGCACTAAGGTGGCAGTCGGCAACGTGTGCGTGAACCGCAGCGTGCATAGGTTTTTGGAGGTTTTATTGGGTAAAGTATGGTAGCATTGATTGTGCATTTTACAAAATGCGCTGTGTATGAATTTGCTTAAATCACCTTGCCCAACGTTTACCAAAATCCCTTGTTTGCTGCATTTCAAAGCCCGTTGCTCAATCAGCTTGCCAGCCGCTTAGCCGCGTTGCCGCATGACCCGACACCGCAGCCGTATGCGGTGCTGATTGCGCTGACCGACGCACCGCGTCCGCAGGTGCTCTACAGTGTGCGTGCAGCACACTTGCGCGAACACGCAGGCGAGGTGGCGTTTGCCGGGGGGCGGCGCGAAGCCGATGATGCCAACAATGCTGCCACCGCCTTGCGCGAAGCCCATGAAGAAGTCGGCATTGCACCCACCGCCGTGCGTGTGCTGGGCGAGTTGCCGCTGGCATTTGGCAAACGCGGGCGCGCGGTCAAGCCAGTCGTTGGTGTTATTGCGGCGGACACGGGTTTGCGGCTGCAAGCTGAGGAGATTGCGCGCGTATTTTGGGCGGATTTGCCAACGCTGATTGGCCAGCCCACCGTGCCGTATGCCTACCCGTATGGCAAGCAGGTGTATGTATCGCCAAGTTTTATCATCGCAGGCGAAACGGTGTGGGGCTTAACCGCGCGTATCACGGCAAGTTTGCTGGCTATTGGCTTTGACCGCGATGTTGCATGGTACGAGCGTTTAGAGCCGCGCTAATCGGTCATGCGGCGTTGGTGGTTAGCCGACATTTTTTGCCAAATCAAGCAGTTATTTGTTGCAATCGCTTGACCGATGAGTAAACGCTACAGGCACAAAATTTTGTTAGTAGGCGTTGGTTTTTGGCGTAACTTTTGCTAGTCTAAACCAAGTTTTTGTCGATAACGCGCCAAGACGGTGCGCTGCCAAACGGAAGCGGTCAGTGCATCCAGATGCCACGTTATGTTGTCTTCATTTGTCATATCAAGGTTTGCTACGCTAAGGAAAGACGCTATGCCCACAACAACGACCATTGCCAGCACCACGCTACATCATCACAACACCAACAGCTATCCACACTTGTTTGAGCCGCTGGATTTGGGTTTTACCACACTCAAAAACCGCGTGGTCATGGGCTCAATGCACACGGGACTTGAAGACCGATTTTTTAATTATGGCAAACTTGCGGCGTACTTTGCCGAACGCGCCAAAGGGGGCGTTGCCATGATGGTGACGGGCGGTATCGCGCCCAATCGCGAAGGCTGGCTAACGCCACTTGGTGGTACGCTCAATCACCATGCCGATGTCATCAACCATCGCCGTGTGACCCACGCGGTGCACAAGCACGGTAGCAAAATTTTGCTGCAGATTTTGCACAGCGGACGCTATGGCTACCAGCCGTTGGTGGTGTCATCAAGCGCCATTCAGTCGCCAATTTCACCGTTTAAACCACGCGCGATGAGCGACAAACGCATTTTAGACACCATCGCCGATTACGCACGCTGCGCCAAGCTTGCCAAACTGGCAGGTTATGATGGCGTGGAAATCATGGGCTCTGAGGGTTATTTGATTAACCAATTTTTAAGCCGTCATGTCAATCAACGCACCGACCGTTGGGGCGGTAGCCTAGACAACCGTATGCGCTTTGCTGTGGAGATTGTCCGTGCGGTACGGCTGATTTGTGGTGAAGAATTTATCATCAGTTTTCGCTTGTCGATGCTGGATTTGGTGCCCGATGGCAACACGATGGCAGAGGTGCTCACCATCGCCAAAGCCTTGCAAGACGCAGGTGTGACCATCATCAACACGGGCATTGGCTGGCATGAAGCGCGCGTGCCGACCATCGTAACTTCTGTGCCACGGGCGGCGTTTGCCAATGTTGTTGCTGAGGTCAAAGCGGCACTTGACATTCCTGTGATGGTGTCCAACCGTATCAACATGCCCGACACTGCTGAGACATTGTTGGCAGATGGTGTGGCGGATTTGGTGCAAATGGCGCGTCCGTTTTTGGCAGATCCCAATTGGGTAGCAAAAGCTCAACATGGCGATACGCATTTGATTAATACCTGTATTGCGTGCAACCAAGCCTGTCTTGATCACACCTTTGCCAACAAACGCTCGACCTGTCTGGTCAATCCGCGCGCGTGCTATGAAACTGAACTGGTATATCGCCCGACCAAATCGCCCAAGCGCATCGCTGTGGTGGGTGCAGGCATGGCAGGGCTGTCAGCGGCAACGGTGGCGGCGCAGCGCGGCCATCATGTCACATTGTTTGAAGCCAGTGACCAAATCGGCGGGCAGTTTAATTACGCCAAAGTCATCCCTGGTAAAGAAGAATTTTTTGAAACCATCCGCTATTTTGGCAACTTGGTGCAAGCGATGGGGGTGGATTTGCGCCTCAACCACACCGTGACCAAAGAAGAGCTGGCGGCAGGCAACTATCAAGACATCGTCATTGCCACAGGCGTCATACCGCGCAAACTGACCCTAGCAGGCGCAGAATTGCCCAATGTCATCAGCTATGCTGAGCTATTATCGGGCAAAAAAACAGCCGGTGATAAAGTGGCGGTGATTGGAGCAGGTGGGATTGGCTTTGATGTCAGTGAATACTTGACCTCAACGCACGTCAAACCGTTTGAGCGCAACGCCGATGGCCGACTGGTTGCCGAGCCGCATCCGCAAAGTGTCGAATCATGGAAAAACGAGTGGGGCGTGGACACCGCCGCGGATTATACCAGCGCAGGTGGTTTGGTCGAGCCTAGCCAAATCCAACCTGCGCGGCAGGTGTATCTGATGCAGCGCAAAACGGGGCGGCTGGGTGCAGGGCTCAACAAAACCACAGGCTGGGTGCACCGCGCGCACATCGGCAAACACGGTGTGCAGCAGCTGGCAGGCGTGCGCTATGATAAAATCACCGAAGCAGGCATTTGGATAACCGATGCAGACGGCAACAGCCAGCTGCTTGAAGTCGATACCATCGTGGTGTGCGCAGGGCAAGAATCGGTCAATGACCTCATGCCAACAGTCGGCGAAACGCCAAGTGCACAGTATCATTTGATTGGTGGGGCAAAATTGGCAGGCGAACTTGATGCCAAACGTGCCATTCGTGAAGGGGCAGAGCTGGCGAGCATGCTATAAAATGCCATAAATATTTTATTGGCGGCTGTCACTGGCCAAATAAAACGCCGTCGCTTGCTCCAAATACAGCACCTGCTCAAATGCTTCGCTTAGCGTAGCGGCAGGTGTGTCTAGCTGCGTCAATTGTTCCAACGTGTCATACAAACGGCTGGTTGTGGCAAAATTGCTGTTGAGCAAATAGCCAAGCACACCCTCATCAAGCCCCGTCACCTCGATATCCAGCGAAGTTTTAAAGCGCAATTCACCATCGCTCAAATCCAATTCCAAATTGCCAATCACCAAATCATAATTGAGTTGCGTTAGGCTGACCACAAGACTTGCACGGTGGCTATCAGGCACCCGAAATGGCAAAATGCTATAAACCACCAGCAGTTGCTGGGTCTCAAAATAGCGCACCATGCAGCCCCACGTATGCGTTTCATCCGAGATTTGCATGGTAAAATGGTGCACGGGTGCAGGCGGCTCATCATCGGGCATGTTGGCTGCTGTTGGAGGCGCGTGATACGTAAATTTGTAGTCTAGCTGCCCAAGTGCATGCTCGATATCACGCGCAGCAATCGGTGTGCCTTTGGGTTGAACCGAGTAGCTGATACGGGTGGCAGGGGCAACGCTGGTTGATGCGTGGGTTGCACTAGCCGTTGTGGTCGAGGTGTCGGTCGCGTCTGTTGCCGCGTCATCATCGGGTGTTGGGCTGGCAGATGGCTCACGACGTTTGCCACCAAAGGCTTGTTTGAGGCGTTGAAACAGGCTAAGGGATTTTTTTTGCGGCATACCACACAACGTTTAGTTAAAAAATTGCTTAAGAATTGGTGCTAAGACTGACTATTTTAGCAAGCTTCGGTATAATGCGGACAAGGTTTTTTTAGTAAAAACGTGTATGGCCAGCTTTCGCCCTGCCTTTTTGCCTTTGACTGGAATTGAGCCTGTCTTTGACGGGCATTTTTGTGACATGCCGATGAATTTGTCCCCCTTTGATGCTACTTTGCCACACGACGCGCAGCTTACCTGCCGTGGGCTTGATGTCATACGCGGTGAGGTGGTACTGTGTTCCGATGTCGATCTGACGCTAAACGCAGGTGATATTTGCCATCTGACGGGCGAAAATGGCACAGGCAAAACCACGTTACTACACCAGTTGGCAGGGCTGTTACCCATCGAGCGTGGTGAGGTGTTTTGGCAGGGGCAGGCGATGTTACCGCCGCAGCCTGTGTATATTGGGCACCAAGTTGGTATCGACAGCCAGCTAACGGTGGCGCAAAATTTACGGTTTTTGTTGGCGTTGTATGATGTCGTGCCAACGACGGATGAACTGGCAGAGGCGTTGGCGTGGGTTGGGTTGGCAGGCTTTGATGACGTGGCGTGTTATCAGCTATCGGCAGGACAGACGCGGCGCGTGGGGCTGGCGCGGCTGTGGTTTGCTGACGAGCGTCCGCTTTGGCTGCTTGATGAACCTTTGACGGCACTAGATAGCGCGATGGTGCAACGGCTGGAGGCGCGACTGGCGCAATATGCCACGCGTGGCGGCGTGGTGCTAGTCACCAGCCATCAAGCGTTGCACGTTGCCAATAAACGCTTGGATTTGACAGCGTTTATGGTGTAGCAAACGGTTTAGCTGGAATAAAAAGGCGAATGGATGAGTGTGGGCTTTGGCACGTTGTGGCGACGTGAATGGCAGTTAAAACAACAACATACGGTGCAATGGCTGTATCCGTTGGTACTGTTTTTGCTGATTGTGACGCTATTTCCGCTGGCATTGGGCACAGAGGTCAATCTACTGCGCCAGCTTGCTGTGCCTGCGGTCTGGATTGCCGCGCTGTTGGCATTGCTATTGGGTACTGATGGGCTGTTTCGTGCTGAGCGTGATAACGGCGTGTTGGCGCAGTTGATGGTAGCGCGCACGCCGTTGCCCTTGTGGGTGTTGGCGCGACTTGCCGTGCATTGGCTGACCAGCGCAGGGCTGGTGGCGGTGCTGGCGATGTTGGCGATGCCGCTGTTTGGTCTGCCTGCCAAGAGTACATGGGCGTTGATGGCGTCGATTGTTGCAGGCAGTCCGCTGTTGCTGTGCCTGTCGGCGATTGCCAGCAGCTTGACGTTATCGCTAAAAAGTGGGGCGGTGCTTGTGCCGCTGATCGCGTTGCCAATGCAGTTGCCTGTATTGATTTTTGCCACAGGCGCGGTGGAGCGTGTCGGCATGGGCATGGATGGTTTACCAATTTTGGCATTGTTGCTGGCAGGCAGTATCATTGCGGTCTTGGTCACGCCGTGGGTCATTGGCTATACTTTAAAATTGTCGTGGCTGAGCTAACAAGATAGATGAAAACCTTGCCAAAATCGCCTAAAATAACACACTGATTTGACACATATTTACGCGCCCAAAAATCGTTGGGTCGGCTGATATGATACCCACTGATGTTGCACGCTTAGGCACCTAAATGGCAGACCACACCCCAAACGTTGCCCCAAATACCCCGCGCAGTGACTCACTGACCACGCGAATTTGGCAAGGCTTTTTAAAAACCGTTGGCACCAAAGAATTCTATCGCATTTTTGCGCCGTGGGTGCGCTACCTTGCCGCACTTGCGGCTTTGCTTTTGACGGTCGGTAGTGTGTGGGGGCTGGCGTTTGCACCGCCTGACTATCTACAAGGCAACAGTTACCGTATTATTTTTATCCACGTACCAGCCGCTAGCCTTGCGCTGTCGATTTATATGGCGATGGCAGTGTTGGGCGTGATTTTTTTGGTGTGGAAAATTAAAACCGCCAATTTGGTCGCGCAAGCGCTCGCACCTGTGGGATTTGTGCTGTGCGTGCTTAGCTTGATAACAGGTTCGATTTGGGCAAAGCCGACGTGGGGCACGTTTTGGGTGTGGGACGCGCGGCTGACCAGTATGCTGATTTTGGCATTTTTGTACGCAGGCGTGATGGCACTGTTTGCCGCGTTTGAGCATTCCGCCAGCCGTGGCAAAGCCGCTGCCGTGTTGTCAGTCGTCGGTGCGGTCAATCTACCCATCATCAAATATTCGGTAAACTGGTGGAACACGCTGCACCAAGGCGCAACCTTCACTTTAACCGCGCGCCCAAAAATGCCGCCCGAGATGTATCTACCACTGCTGCTGATGCTATTGGGCAGCTATTGTTTGGTGGCGGCGTTGGCGATTTATCGCACCAACAGCTTGATTTTGCAGCGCGAACGCGGCAAAGCGTGGGTAGTGGCGGTGTGTCAAAGCAAGGCGCGACAACGTTGATGAAAAAGGTGCACCATGAGCCCATATTTTGACAACCTCAATGATTTTATCGCCATGGGTGGACACGGGCGTTATGTCTGGGCAAGCTATGGCTTGACGCTGCTTGCCATCATCGGCTTGATGGTACAAAGCCGCGCCCAACGCCGTCGCATCCAGCGCGACATCCTAAACCAACATGCGCGCCAGACCTCACGGCGGCAACATCGCAACACCGCGCCTATCACCGCTGCCAAGCCGCCACCAGACCCAGCCCAACAGTAGGGCAAAAATCGCCCGTGGCGGTGTGTCGTTGCCTTGTTTACCACTGCCCAGATGATTGCGCCGCGTGAACCGCGCAGCAAAATCGTGGTATAATCAACGCATTAGCCGCACCGCCGACCCCCAACAAGCGGCTATGGGTTGGTTAAGATTCGAGACGCTAAAGTGAGACAGCTATGGCAACAACAAGCGCAAATCCTCTCAGCATGAACCCCGTGCGACAAAAAAAATTGCTGTGGGTGTTGGCGACGCTAGCAGGCGCGGTGATTGCCGTGGTGTTGGTGTTGTACGCCATTGGGCAACAGACCGACTACTATTATGACCCAACCGCCATCAGCGCAGGCAAAGCACCGCAAGACACGCGTATTCGCGCAGGTGGCATGGTGGTGCGTGGCAGCGTACAGCGTGATGCCGCTGACCCCTTGCAAGTCAATTTTAAGATTACGGATTTTAAATCCACCGTGCCCGTGGCGTATCGCGGCATTTTACCCGATTTATTTGCCGAAGGCTCGGGGGTGGTGGCCACAGGTGAGCTCAGCGGCAACACCTTTCAGGCCAAAGAAGTATTGGCCAAGCATGATGAAAACTATATGCCGCCTGAAGTCGCCAAGTCATTAAAAACCGAACACCAAGCACGTGGTGTGGACACACAGCGCGCAGAATTTGGCAACCAAACCATCAACCCCCAAACTATCAATCCATAACAACATGCGTTGGTGGACATGATTGCTTGCCCGTGTTTTTGACTTCCTCCCCTCCCTATCGTTCGGGGATTCCTTCTGCAAGACGGTTAGACCTGCCGCAAACCTAAGACAATGGCAAACGCCCGTACGACACACCGTACATCTTAGGTTCTTATTTTAAGCTAATCCTACCGTTAGGATTGTCTTAGACACGAATTAGCTTAAGTGTGTGTTTGAAAACGTCTTACCAGTTAAGTTACTGCGTACTCGCAATTTAGTCTTAACTTAACTGTGGAATGTAAGACATTGAATATAGTCAGATGAGCATAGCAAAACTTATCGCATTTAACAATTGCCTGATATCCACCGCCTGAAGTCGCAGGTTTACGGCAACGAATGATAAATTATACAAAAAAAGGAGGCGTTTATAAAACGTCTCCTTTTTAAGGTGCTTATGGCAAATAGCCCCTAAGCAAAATGCGATTAATCAAACTTCACAGGATTCATGTAAACGTTTGGCTTATTGTTTGCTGGCATCAGGGATAGTGTCAGCGTTTGAAGCATCTGGAACTGTGTTAGCATTTGATGCGTCTGGTACAGCGGTTGCAGTGTTGTCTGCAGGCATGGCAGTGGTATCAACAGGTGCGGCATTGACATCAACTGGTGCAGATGCGGTTGCTGTGTTGTCCATTGGCATTGTGCCAGCGTCCGCAGTTGCAGAGGCGTCAGCAGTTTCTACCACAACAGTAGAGGCAACGATGTTTGCGTCAGCAACATTTGAAGCAGGTACTTCAACCACGGCTGGTTCAGCAGTGGTGGTAGAAGCAGCGTCAGTAGCAGGTGCTTCTGGTTGTTTGTTACACGCGGTTAGGGCTAAAGCAGCGGCAACCACGCTAGATACAGCGATAAGTTTGGTATTCATGAGGTATACTCCATAGGAAAATAACCCCGTGCGTTAAACCATCTAACCGCTGGGCGATAGGACACACGGGCGTACAACGTTCCACATTTTAGCCGAAAATAATAGCAAACAAAATAGCTTTTTATCCAAAATTGTAACAATTTGACAAACTGTAGCAAATTGCATTTACACTTGCACCTAGATAGGCGAATTTTGACAAAATTGGTAATGAAAACGACCAAATCGCTTAAATTTTAAAAAAAGATATCTTATTTGCGCTCGCTAAAAAATGACCTATTTTAACCCAATATGCAAGGTTTGAATAGGATTTTTACAAAAAAGTTTGGGCTATGTTAAATTTTTAGCGTTTTTTTAGTGTTGGCGTTGATAGTGAATGAAACGAAATGCCAAACCGCTTTGGTCATCGTGTTGCCATTCACTGGTTGTTTGGGCGACAAAATCCGCAGGAATGGTAGGGTAAAATGCCGTACCGTCGGGTATATCAGTGTCTACCTCGGTGATCTCTAGGCGATCGGTGATTGGCATAGTTTCGCCAAACACGCGCTCACCGCCAATCAGCCACAGTGTCGTTACCTCACGTGCGCGCGCGTGCTCGGCGGCTTGTGTGAGTGCGTCATCTAGATTGTGACAAACAATGACATCCGCGTCCGTCATACGCGCTGCCCAATCTGTGTCACGGGTGATGACGATGTTGGCGCGGTTAGGTAGCGGTCTGCCCATGGATTCAAAGGTTTTGCGCCCCATGATGACCACACCGCGTTGGGTCAGGCGTTTAAAGTGTTGTAAATCCGCTGAAATGTACCACGGGAGCTGATTGTCTTTGCCAATCACGTGATTACGGCTAATGGCAGCGATTTGGGCGACTTCAAAGTGATGATAGCTCATGTTTGACCTGTGTGTTTTGCATTATTTTGACGAAACGGTGCTGTTATACCGCGACATCGGCTTTGATTGTTGGATGGCATCGGTAGTTTTCGATGGTGATATCGGCAAAATCAAACGCAAAAATGTCATCAACCGCAGGATTGAGGCGCAGTGCTGGCAGTGGGTAAGGGGTACGCGATAACTGCTCATGCACCTGTGCCAAATGATTTTGATAAATATGGCAGTCGCCGCCTGTCCAAATAAATTCGCCAACCTGTAACCCACAAACTTGTGCGACCATGTGAGTCAAAAGCGCGTAACTGGCAATGTTAAATGGCACGCCCAAAAACAAATCCGCCGAGCGTTGGTATAACTGACACGACAGCCGCCCATCGGCAACAAAAAACTGGAACAAGGTGTGGCACGGTGGCAAGGCAACCTCGCCTGCTTCTTTGGGGTTCCAGCCCGATACAATCAAACGCCGAGAGTTGGGGTTGGTTTTGATTTCATCGATCAGCCAGCGAATTTGGTCAAAACCGTCTTGGTTGTAGCTGCCATCGTCGTTTTGACTTGCGCCAAAGTTGCGCCACTGGTGCCCATAAACCGCGCCCAGTTCGCCCTCAGGCTTACCAAAACGTGCGGTTTGTTCGGCGGTTGCCCATTCGTTCCAGATGCGCACGCCATGGTCTTGCAAATATTTGACATGCGTATCACCACGCAAAAACCACAACAGCTCATAAATCACGCTTTTGGTATGGATTTTTTTGGTGGTCACAAGCGGAAAACCATCGGTCAAATCAAAACGCATGTGCGCGCCAAAATAGCTTAGCGTACCCGTACCCGTGCGGTCACCCTTAGGCGTGCCGTGCGCCAACACCCAACGCAACAGATGTAAATACGCGGCTTCATTTTTATTGGTGATCATGTGCGTGTTCCTTGTGTATGTGCCCCATGTGTATGTGCTAACGGATGGCTGGCAGGCAGCCCGTCATAAATCGGGCGGCGGTACGCTTGCCACAGTAGCAACACACCAAAAATCACCATTGGTAGGCTGTACAACTGCCCCTTGCTCATCCAACCAAAAAATAACGCATAACCGACATCAGGCTGGCGGAAAAACTCGGTACAAAACCGTGCCACACCATAGCCCAGCAAAAACACCCCCGACACCGCCATACGTGGGCGCGGTTTGGCAGCAAACCACCACAGCAAAACAAACAGCAGCACGCCCTCGGTAAACGCTTGATACAACTGTGATGGATGGCGCGGTAGCAGCCAATAGCCATTGACGTTTTCGGCAATGCGTTGCCACGCAGGGTGTAGCGACAACTGCTCATAGTCGGCATTTGCCGCCTGCGGAAACAACATCAGCCAGCTATAGCCACCTTCTGAGACGCGCCCCCACAGCTCACCGTTGATAAAATTGCCAATGCGTCCAAATAATAGTCCCGTTGGCACACACGGCGCGATAAAATCCAACACATTAAAAATCGGCTTTTTGTACTTGCGCGCAAACAATAACATCGCCAGCAACACACCGACAAAACCGCCGTGAAACGACATGCCGCCTTGCTGAATTTTGAACAAATACAACGGGTTGGCTAAAAATTCGCCAAACTGATACAGCAGCACATAGCCAATGCGTCCGCCCAAAATTACACCCATCGCCCCATAAAATACCAAATCTGCCACCATATCAGGTGTCCAGTCTGCGCGCCGCTTGGTGCGATACCACGCCAGACCATAGGCAAACGCAAACGCCAACAGGTACATCAGACCATACCAATGCGCCTGCACAAAACCTAAGTCCAGCGCGACGGGGTTGGGTTGGGGGTGAATTAAGGTCAGCACAATCATGGTACGTCCAGCGACAAGGCAGTTAAGCGGATCAAATACGGCGGATGATATGGCAAAAAATCTGCCAAAAATGGCGTTATCATAGCATTTTTGCCAGCGTTTTTAGCATCATGGCAGCAAAAATTTCGCACAGCCGACCTACAGGCGCACCGCCACGCCTTGCTGCGCCAAAAACTCTTTGGCTTGCCCAATCGTGTATTCGCCAAAGTGAAAAATGCTTGCGGCCAGCACCGCATCCGCGCCGCCTTGCGTGATACCATCTGCCAAATGCTGCAAATTGCCCACACCGCCCGAAGCGATAACAGGCACACTGACCGCATCGGTCACTCGCCGCATTAAGGCTAAGTCATAGCCGTTTTTGGTGCCATCCGCATCCATCGACGTGACCAGCAATTCACCTGCGCCCAAATCCGCCATACGAATCGCCCATGCCACCGCGTCAATGCCCGTTGGCTTACGCCCACCGTGGGTAAAAATCTCCCAGCGTCCGTCAGCGACTTGCTTGGCGTCAATCGCCACCACGATGCATTGATTGCCAAACCGCGCCGCCGCTTCACCAACAAAATCGGGGTTGAAAATCGCCGCCGAATTTATCGCCACTTTGTCCGCCCCTGCGTTGAGCAGTTGGCGAATATCGTCGATTTTGCGCACACCGCCGCCCACCGTCAACGGCACAAACACCGTCGAAGCCATGCGCTCAACGGTGTGATACGTCGTGTCGCGCTCGTGATGCGTGGCGGTGATATCCAAAAAGGTGATTTCATCTGCGCCTTGTTCGTTGTAACGCTGCGCCACCTCGACAGGGTCGCCTGCATCTTTGATATCAACAAATTGCACGCCCTTGACCACGCGGCCGTTATCAACATCAAGACAGGGGATAATACGTTTGGCAAGCATGGTGCATCCTTTTTAAACAGTTTAATATACGGCTCAGCAAGTGCGATGATGGTAAGGGCTGTGCTATTATGGCAGTTTTCACCACTTACTTGAAAATTTAGCGATTCGTCTGATTATCATAGCTTGACTATGGCTAAAATGCTAGCAAACGACGAAACGCTATAACTTAGTTATTGAGTTTGGAAAACCTATGTCTGTTTATACCCAACTTACCGAACAACAATTTAATGACTTTTGCCAAGCGTTTGGCGTGGCGTTTGCCCGTGCCATCCCGATTACCCAAGGCATTAAAAACAGCAACTGGTTTATTGAAACACAAACCGACGCGACAGGTACACCATCGTGGGTATTGACGTTGTTTGAAGAACGCAAACCGCACGAAATCCAAAAAATGGCGATTATCCTTGACCGTCTAAAAGCCGATTTACCCGTTGCTGCTCCCAAACGCGCCGCCAATGGCGAATTTTTGTTGTATTTTGACAACAAAGCGATGACCCTCGCGCCCAAACTGGCAGGCAGTCACCCCACCGCGATTGACCGCGATATGTGTCGGCAAATGGGTGAGGCGTTGGCGGTGCTGCACGCGCGGTTGCAAGGCTTGACCCCTGCGGCAAATTATGGCGTAGAGCTCTACCCGTGGCATCTGGTGCGTGACCGCGAAACCCAGTTCATGCCCAAGGATGAAGCCGCGCTGATGCACGATATTTGGCAGGCGTATGACAACTTGCCGCATGATGATTTGCCAACGGGGCTGTGTCACCTAGATATGTTTGCCGACAACACGCTGTGGCAGACAAAAAACGGCAAACAAACGCTAAGCGGCTTGCTGGATTTTACCGAGGTCAGCGTAGAGGCGTTTGTCATGGATATTGCCATTACCATCAATGATTTTTGCACAATGTGGGGTCATGCCGAAACAGGCGAGCGCGTGGCATTTGACCGCGACAAAATGCAGGCGTTTTTGGCGGGTTACCAAGCCGTGCGCCCGCTCAATGCCGCCGAGCAACACGCCTTGCCCGTGATGTTGGCAAAAGCGGCGGTGATTTTTTGGTTATTGCGCCTAAATGTGATTTATTACAACCGCCAACAGGGGCGCACAGGCGAGCATATCATGGTCAAAAATCCTGATTTGATGAAACGCTTGGCGGCGTATCATTGGGCGAATATTGGCACAAAGTAGGTCAATGAATTCTTGTGGGTAAGCCATTCAAAAGACAAAGATTTTTTGCTTAAATGCTGGGATAACGCCAAGGTTGTCGTTATAATGTTGTCATTATAAATAAGAGGTTGTGTTTTACTGGTAGTCAAAGATATGGGCTTTGAGTGGGATAAATATGGTTACCATTCATAGCACGTTTGAGCAAATCAGCCAACTTAGACGATTTAACCCTGTTTTGGCAAATAGCCAATCGTATAAACCCATCAAAAAACAAATCACCTTGCGGCTTGATAGCGATATCATCGATTGGCTAAAACGTGACGGCAAAGGCTATCAAACCTGCGCCAACCAACTGCTACCCCAGCTGATGCTACCATCGCTCAACGCAGAGCGCACGTAATCTCGCCTTGAATAGGGCAAAAAAACGCACCAAACAACCGTCCAACCCATACAGGAACAACCAACCGCCCATGTGTCAGCTACTCGGTATGAACTGCAACACCCCCACCGACATCGGCTTTAGCTTTGCAGGCTTTCGGCGGCGCGGCGGACTGACCGACCACCACGCGGACGGTTTTGGCATCGCGTTTTTTGAACCCAGCTCGGTGGAGGGTTCTGTGACCAGCGGTGGTACGGGTAAGGCAGGCTTGCGGCTGTTTTATGATGACAAGCCCAGCCACTCATCACCGATTGCCGACCTTATCAACCATTATCCCATCAAGGCGATGAACGTTATCGCCCACATCCGCAAAGCCACCCAAGGCAAGCTGTGCCTTGCCAATACCCATCCGTTTGTCCGCGAGGTGTGGGGCGAGCAATGGGCGTTTGCCCACAATGGGCAATTACAACACGACTTTAGCGCGTGTCTGCCCAGCGTGACCGCTCACTACCAACCCGTTGGCAGTACCGATTCGGAGCAGGCATTTTGCTATCTGCTCAACCGCCTCAAACAAGCCTTTGACGCGCCGCCCGATGATACGACATTGTTTGCATTTTTGACCCAAATCTGCCGTGAACTGGCAGGGCAGGGCTTGTTTAATTGCTTACTGTCGAACGGGCGTTGGCAACTGGCATACGCAGGCAGCTTGTTGTTTTATCTGACCCGGCAAGCACCGTTTGGGCAGGCGACGCTTGCCGATGATGATTTGTCAATTGATTTTAGTGAAGTCACCACGGACAACGACAAAGTCACCGTGCTGGTCACCATTCCTTTGACCTGCGATGAAACATGGCAGCAGTTGGCGGTTGATGAATGCGTGGTGTTTGAGCAAGGCAGCAAGGTATTTGCCGACCGTCCCGACGCACCGCGCTACTTGAGCATTGACGAGGGCATCGCCATCGCCCGTCGGGTGGGTGCTAGCGTTTGACGGGTTAGTTTGTCAAGGTAAAAAAGTGGGATGAAACCATGCTCAAAGTCGCCTATTCACCGATTTTTGTCTATCATGTGCCCGAACGCCACCGCTTTCCCATGCAAAAATATCCGCTGATGGTGGAGCGACTGCTGGCAGAAGGCACATTGCGCGAGGCAAATCTATTTGCGCCAACGCCTGCAACGGATGACGAAATTTTAACCACCCATACCGCCGAATACTGGCACGCGCTGCAAACGCAAACCCTTGATCGCAAGGCGGCACGCGCGATTGGCTTTGAGATGACCCCACAACTGGTTGAGCGCGCGCGTTATATCAGCCATGCCAGTTACGAATGTGCGTTGTACGCCCAGCAATACGGTGTGGCGATGAACGTCGCAGGCGGCACGCACCACGCGTTTGCCGACCATGGCGAGGGTTTTTGCGTGCTCAATGACTTTGCCATCAGCAGCAATTTGCTGCTCAATCGTGGGCAGGCGCGGCAAATTTTGATTGTGGATTTGGATGTCCACCAAGGCAACGGCACGGCTAGCATTTTTGCCAACGAGCCGCGCGTGTTCACCTTCAGTATGCACGGGGCAAAAAATTACCCGTTTCGTAAGCAGGTGTCGGATTTGGATATTGCGCTTGCCGATGACACGGGCGATGAGGAGTATTTGACGATTTTGGGTGATACCTTGCCAAGGCTTATCAACAAGGTCAAACCCGATATGCTGCTGTACCAAGCCGCCGTCGATGTGTTAGCGACCGACAAACTGGGCAAGCTGGCATTGACGCAGGCAGGTTGTTTGGCGCGTGATGAAATCGTGCTCAGCCATGCCAAGCAGCACGGTATTCCCGTGGCGATTAGCATGGGCGGCGGTTATTCGGCAGACGTGGATGAGGTGGTAGAGGCGCATTGCAACACGTTTCGCTTGGCGCAGCGCTTGTATTTTACTTAAATCCAATCGTTTTTAAGTGCAAAAATACAACCGCTTAGCGGCTTGTCCACCACCCATAACACGCCAAGCCCAACACCGTGCCAACGGCAATAGCAAGCAGCGAATACGCCAATTAGCCGTCTGCCAAGACGTTGTGTAAGCCTTGTTCAAACTGAGCCACCGTGCGGTCGATATCGGTCAGCTTATCAAGTCCAAACAACCCAACGCGAAAGGTCTTAAAACTATCAGGCTCACCGATTTTTAGTGGTACGCCACTGGCGATTTGAAGCCCATGTTTGGCAAATGCAGCACCGCTTTTGATGTCGTCGCGGTCGGTATACACCACCACCACACCGGGGGCTTGGTAGCCATCTGCCACCACGCTGACAAAGCCATGTTGGCTGAGCAAATCGCGGATTTTTTGCCCCAGTTGCCACTGCGCGTCTTTGAGCTTGTCTAGCCCCACGGCTTTGGCTTCAGCGATGGTGTCACGAAACTGGCGCAGACCATCGGTGGGCATGGTGGCAAAGTAGGCATGGCCGCCCTTTTCATAGGCGCGCATGATGTTAAGCCATTGTTGCAAATCCAGCCCAAAGCTGGTTGATTCGCTGGCATCCACGCGTTCTACCGCAGTCTGGTTCATCATCACAAGCCCTGCACAAGGCGTGCTTGCCCAGCCTTTTTGTGGGGCAGAAATCAGCACATCAATGCCCAGCGCTTGCATATCCAGCCACACGCAGCCTGAGGCAATACAATCAATCACCAACAAGCCGCCAACCTTGTGTACCGCATCGCTTAGCGCCTTGATATAGTCATCGGGCAATATAATGCCTGCCGCTGTCTCAACGTGCGGCGCAAACACCACTGCAGGCTTGTGTTCTTGAATCGCGGCTACCGCTGTGTCAATATCAACAGGCGCGTAGGCTTGCTTGGGCGTGTGGTCATCGGCGGCATGGGCGGTGAGTACGCGTGCGTTGGGCGTGATACGTGCCTTGTCGATGATTTGTGTCCAGCGGTAGCTAAACCAACCATTGCGGATAATTAGCACGTCCTTATCAGTCGCCAATTGACGCGCCACCGCCTCCATGGCGTATGTACCCGTACCGGGGATGATGGCCACCGCATCGGCGTGATACACGGCTTTAAGATCGGCGGACAAATCGCGCATGACGTGTTGAAATTGCTGTGACATGTGGTTCAATGCGCGGTCGGTATAGACCACCGAAAACTCAAGTAAGCCATCAGGGTCAATATGAGGGTTTAAGTCGGGGCGTAGGGCAGGCATGGTCAGTCCTTTTTTTTAATGATTTAACAAACCAAGTAAAATTGATCGTGATATTCGCCAATGGGCTGTTAAGCCAGTTTAGCAAAAATTGCGTTTTGATGGCAAAGCGTTTTTTGGTCGCCATGGTCTAGGTGTCTATGGGTAAAACTACAAAACGGGCAGCAAATTTGCCTGCAAGATCCGCCAGCTCATCGGGTCGGTCACGGTTTGCCAAAACAGCGCAAACGGCGGCGCAAACACCAACATCACCGCCAAAAGCGCGTACAACCCGATGTACCAACGCGCGTGCTTGCGCTCAAACACCTTAAATGCCGTGCCAAATGACTTTTTTAAGCGCAGTCCAAACACATTCACGCTATATAGCTCATCAAGTAGCAGATGAATCAACGCGCCAAACCACAAAAACGCGCCCAAAAACCAGCTCACCACCACGCCGTTTTTTAAGCCAAAAAAACTAACATACACCAGCCCCAACGCCAGCACCGCCATATACGGCAGTGAATGCACCATCCCGCGGTGCATCGTCAAGCGTGAAAACGTCGCCAACACGCCATAGCGCATGATGGCATACACCAACAGCCCCAGCGCGCACAGCGATAACAAAGACAGCCTTGGCGACCAATAAATCACTAACCCAAACGCCACCAAAATTGACAGCAGGCTAAACCCGACCCGCGCAGGCAGCGAATGGTCAAGGTCAATATCAGGCAGCAGTCCGCCCACCGTACCCGTGACCGCGCACAACACAAACTCCGCACCGCTGACCATGCCTGCTTTATAAATCACCAAGCTTGCCGCCGCGCTTGCCACACATGCCACCGTGAAATGGGTATGAAAATTTGCCATCGTCTGATCCTTATATTTGCCTGGCATTATAAAGGCGATCGGCAAGTCACCGCAAAGCAATTACGCGGCAACTGGATAAACACCCATCAAAATTTTTGCCAAAAAATCCGCCAACACCCAACGCTGTCACGTTACGGTAACATGGTTGCGCTAATCTTGCGCCGCATGACAGATGCTTGGCATGCTAGCGGCTAACAACGCCTAAACCGCGCCCCTCATTTAAACCATAAACCGAATGTGGTTGATAAAAACCCTAACCAAAAACAGGAAACCCCATGAATTTAAACATCACCCTCAATCGCCCAACCACCTTGCGCCGCGCGGTGCGCCAAGCCTTGCACATCGGTGTACCAAGTCTGCTGCTCGCGGTTGGGCTGACCGCGTGTAACGATGACGACAACGAAACCAAAATCGTTGCCGTACAACCTGCCGATAACACCAACACAGACAACCCTAACGCCAACACCACACCTGCCAACACCAGCTTAAACTTGGCCCTGCTTGAGACCACCGACCTACACACCAATATCCTAAGCTACGACTACTACAAACTGGCAGAAGACAAATCACTGGGGCTTGAGCGCACCGCCACCTTAATCAAACAAGCGCGTGAACAATACCCCAACAACCTGCTATTCGACAACGGCGACACCATTCAAGGCACCGCGCTTGCCGACTACCAAGCCGTCATCAACCCCGTCAAATGCGAAGACACTTTGGCGATTTACAAAGTCATGAATGACTTAAAATTTGACGCAGGTACGATTGGCAACCACGAATTCAACTACGGCTTAGACTTCCTAAACCAAGTCACAGGCAGCCAGTTTAACGTCGATGGCGTGACCAACCGCGCCAAGCCCTGCCAAGGTCCTAACTTCCCGTTGGTCTTGTCGAATGTGTGGAGCGTCAAGAGCGGGCAGCCATTGTTTAAGCCATACCAAATCATCACCAAAACCTTCACCGCAACCAAACCCGACGGCAGCAAGGTACAAGTACCCATCAAAATTGGTGTCATCGGCTTTACCACCCCTGGCATCATGACATGGGACAAAAACTGGCTAGAAGGCAAAGTCACCACCCAAGGCGCAAAAGAAATGGCAGAAAAATACGTGCCACAAATGCGCCAAGAAGGCGCGGATATCGTCGTTGCCTTGTCACACGGTGGGCTTGACACCTCAGGCTACAGCCCAACCATGGAAAACGCCAGCTACTACATCGCGCAAGTACCGGGCATTGACGCGCTGTTCATGGGGCACTCGCACCAGTCTTTCCCTGACAAAAACAGCACCAACCCCAACTGGGACGCGGCAGGCGTGGACAAAGAAAAAGGCACTATCCATGGCGTACCTGCCACCATGGCCAACCAATGGGGCAGAAGCTTGGGCGTGATTCAACTAAATCTTGTCTATGATGGCAAACAATGGCACGTCAAAAAAGACGCGACCCACGTTGAACTACGCAACATCCAAAACGCCGACAAAACCTACGTCGCCGCTGACCCAACTGTCAGCAAACTGGTTGCCGATGCTCACCAAGCCACCATCAACTACGTCAAAACCCCAATTGGCATGACCAATTTCCCGATGACCAGCTACTTTGCTGACGTGGGTGACGTATCTGCCATTCAAATCGTCAATCAGGCACAAGCCAACTACGTTGCCGACTACATCAACGCCAACTTGCCGCAATACAAAGGCGTGCCTGTGTTGTCAGTGAGCGCACCGTTTAAGAGCGGTTACGCTGGCGCAAATGACTTCACCGATGTTGCCCAAGGTGACGTTGCCATCAACAATGCCGCCGACCTGTACTTGTACCCCAACACCGTATCAGCAGTGCTGGTCACAGGCAGCGACATCAAAAAATGGTTGGAAAACGCCGCCAAACGCTTTAACCACATCGACCCAAGCAAAAAAGACAACCAATACCTAACCAGCACGTTCCCAGGTTACAACTTCGACATCTTCACCACACCAGACGTGCATTATGAAATCGATGTCACCCAACCCGTCGGCAGTCGTATCAAAAACTTGACCTATAAAGGCCAGCCGATGGCAGACAACGCCAACTTCATCATCGCAACCAACAACTACCGCGCCTCAGGTTTGAGCAAATACGCAGGTATCGCTGACGGCAAGACTATCTATTCTGCGCCAGATGCCAACCGCGACGTATTGATTGACCACATCAAAGCTGTCAAAAACCTAACCCGCGCCCAAAACGGCAGCGCGCGCAGCTGGCACTTCACCAAAGTCATCACCCAAGGCCCTGTGTTGTTCAAATCTGCACCGAACAAAATCGAGCTTGCCAAAGCTGCGGGCATCAACAACGTCACTCAACTCAACAGTGACGACGGACAAGGCAAAGGTTTGGCCGATTATCAAATCGACTTGAGTAAATAAGCCTGTCGCACACAAAAAAAATCCCTCACGCTGGCGTGGGGGATTTTTGTTGAAACCGTACTTTGGTTGATGACAAAAAAAATCGCCCATCTTGACAAGATGAGCGATTTTGGAATAAGTGGCGTCCCCACGGGGATTCGAACCCCGGTTACCGCCGTGAAAGGGCGATGTCCTAGGCCTCTAGACGATGGGGACGCAAACAAAAGCAGCCAAATAATTTTAGACACAAATTAAATGCCAAAATGTCAGCTTACTTTAAGTGGATTTAAAATTTGGTGGAGCTAAGCGGAGTCGAACCGCTGACCCCTACAATGCCATTGTAGTGCTCTACCAACTGAGCTATAGCCCCGATATTTGGGAGTGTTTGGGCTCATGCGGTATGTCACCCAACACCAATCTTAAATCCATTGCCTAAGAGTGCGCGTATTTTATAGAATCGTGCCAAGCTTGTCAAGCACCAATCGAAAAAAATTTATCATCACCGCGCTATGAGCCAATTTGGCAAGTTTTTGGCACGCATATTGGGGCAATGCGTGTGTTTAAACGGTTAGAGCATCCGCCATAGCCTGCTATAATGGCGCAAGTTTTGGCAGGTCTTGGCAAGCAGTCGTTTTGATTGATGCGATGTTGGCAAATTTTTGACAGGGACGAGTAAAACCACTATGGCGTTGATTGATTTTATTTTGCATATCGGTGCGCACCTTGAGGCGCTGGTGGCGCAATATGGCGCGTGGATTTATGCCATTTTGTTTGTGATTGTGTTTTGTGAGACGGGGCTGGTGGTGATGCCATTTTTGCCCGGTGATTCAATGCTGTTTGCGGCAGGTGCGATTGCTGCGGTGGGGGGGATGAACATTGTTGCGCTGATTGGCACGTTGATTGTCGCGGCAATCCTTGGCGATTGGCTGAATTTTGAAATCGGTAAGCATTACGGGCGCAGGCTGTTTGCCAATCCCAACTCGCGGATTTTTCGCCAAAGTTATTTGCACAAAACCGAGCAGTATTTTGCTAAATATGGCGGACGGACGGTGGTGATAGCGCGGTTTATCCCGATTGTGCGCACGTTTGCGCCGTTTGTTGCAGGCATGGGGCAGATGTCGTATGGGTATTTTGTGCGTTATAACGCCGTTGGTGCGGTGGTGTGGGTGACGCTGTTTAGCTTGTTGGGGTATTTTTTTGGGCAGTTGCCGTTTGTCAAAACGCATTTTTCTTGGATTTTGTTGGCGATTATTGCGATTTCCGTATTGCCTATGCTGATTGAGATTGCGCGCGCGTGGTCTAAATCTAAGGCCTAGGTTGGTTTTTGCCCTAATTACATGGTTAAAAAATCGCGCTTGCATTCCGTCTAGGCTTGCGGTATGGTTGAAAAATCTTTTGCCATAAGAGGTCGTACGTCGTATGTCAGACGACAACGCAAGCCCGTCGGGCAGTAGTTGGTCACGGGGACTCAAACGCTGGTTGTCCACCGCGCCCGAAACCCGTGACGAACTGGTCAAATTGGTGCATGATTCGCGCAAATTTTTGGAGCCCGATACCGTCGATATGCTTGAGGGGGTGCTGGATTTGCCTGCCACCTTGGTGCATGAAATCATGACCCCCATCAGCCATGTGGTCAGCTTTAACGAAAAGCAAAACCTTGCCGATATCATGGCGGTGTTTGTTGAGACTACCCATTCGCGTTACCCTGTGTTTGGGCAAGACCCGAACAATCAGCAAGAAACCGTCAAAGGTATTTTGGTGACCAAGGATGTCATCCCGTATTTGGTACAAGCCGCCCAAATCCGTCAAGCGGACAGCGGTGAGGCGATAAGCAGTTTTAACGTCATGGATTGGGTGCGTCAGCCGATTTATGTTAGCGAAAATGCGCGTTCAGACAACCTGCTGCGCCTGTTTCAAAAACACCAAATGCACATGGCGATTGTGATTGATGAGTTTGGCAATACCGCAGGCGTGGTGACGATGGAGGATTTGCTTGAGGAGATCGTCGGTGATATTGTCGATGAGCACGATGACTTGGGCGAAGACAGTTCGATGTATCACATTGTGCCTGCAGCGGCAGGTGGCGCGGCACTGGGCAAAGACTGCTGGATTATCCAGTCTTTAACACCGATTACGGAGTGCAACGAGCAGCTGGGCACGACGTTTGATACCGAGGATGTCACCACGATGGGTGGACTGGTCATGCAGCACTTGGGCGATGTCCATGAGGTGCTCGGGCAGACGGTGTATGTGGATAATTGCCGCTTGACGGTGCTGACAGCACAAGACCGCTTTATTCAAGCCATTGAGTTGGTAAAAGATTTTCCGCCGCCCGAGGCTGATGCGTTGTGATGGCAATACGTTGTGATAGCACCGATACGCCAACGCCCAATGCAGGTGCGGCGGCAATGACTGCGGTAACAGATTTATGCGCATAACCACGCAAACCTTACGCCATAAGCGGTTGGTCAATACCCATGAGCAACCGCCCACCCGTGGCAGAGTGCTGGCACATTTGTTGTTGGCGTGGCTGGCAGGTGCGGTGTTTGTGTTCGCGCTTGCGCCGTATGGTGTGTGGGGTGTGGCACTGCTGTCGCCTGCGCTGCTGTACGCGCTGCTGTTGCCCCACCAGTCAAACGCGCGTGCGTTTTGGCTCGGTGAGGCGTATGGCATGGGGCTGTGGTGCGTTGGCGCATTTTGGCTGTACACCTCGATTCACACCTATGGCGATACGCCAACATGGCTTGCACTGGTGCTGATTGCCGGCATGGGCGCGGTCATGGGGCTGTTTCATGCGGTGCTGGCATTGGTGTTTAACCGTTTGGGCAAACAGCCGTTTGCCTTTGCCGCGTTGTGGGTGTTACAAGAGTGGCTCAAGACGTGGCTGTTTACGGGCTTTCCGTGGCTGTTTGTCGGCTATGCGTACACGGAGCAGGCGTGGCTCGCCAGCCTTGCGCCCGTGTTTGGCGTGTTTGCGCTGTCGTTTTTGTCGGTACTTGCGTCGGCAAGTGTGGTTGAGGCGGCACGCCGCCGTTATCATTTTTTGTTGCCCGTGGCGGTGAGTCTGTTGGCAAGTGTCGCGCTGTATTGGCGCGCGCCGTCATGGACAACGCCAACGGATGCGCGGCCGCTGTCGGTGTCATTGATCCAAGGCAACATTCCGCAAGATTTAAAATGGCTGCAAGAATACCAAATCCAAACATTGGCGATTTATGCTGGTCTAAGCAAAACCGAATGGGGGCGTGATATCGTATTGTGGCCAGAGTCCTCAATCCCGATGCTCCAGACCGATGCCATGCCGTTTATCAGTCAGGTTGCCCGTATTGCCAAACAGCACAACACCGCGTGGCTGACGGGCGTGCCCTACCTTGATGTGGCTGAATACAACCCACAAACCGATGCCTATGAGCCATTTTATAACAGCGTAATTGCGCTGGGCGCGGATGCCAAAGGCTTGTATAAAAAACAAAATCTGGTGCCTGTTGGGGAGTACATCCCGTTTGAGGGCGCGCTCAACTGGCTATTGCCCAATCTGATGGGCGGTGAGATGAGTTTTCGCGCAGGTGCGCCCAACCAACCACCGCTTGCGGTCAAAAACCAGCGCGTGGGCGTGGCGGTGTGTTATGAAGTCGCTTACCCTGACACCACCCGTCACAACGCGCGCGGCAGCAATTTTTTGCTGACCGTATCCAATGACGCATGGTTTGGTACGTCGGCAGGTCCGCTGCAACACTTACAAATGGTGCAAATGCGCGCGTTGGAGACGGGACGCTGGTTCATCCGCGCAACCAATACGGGCGTGACCGCCATCATTGATCACAACGGGCGAATCGTCGCGCGTGCGCCACAATTTAAACGCGTTGTCTTACGCGGTGAGGTGCATCCACGGCAAGGTGATACACCATTTATGCGTTGGGGTAGCTACCCTGTGTTGTTACTTAGCGCCCTGTTGGTTGTGATGAGTGCATTTGGTCAGCGTCATTCGCGCGCACGCCTGCGCTAATCTCACGGGCATCTCCCCACTTTGGTTAAGGTATTGTCGCACTTTCAAAAATTTTGCTATATAATAGCAACAAACTGACATATAATAGCGTAACGTTTTGGCTATTTTTAGATTAAATATTTACACCAGTTGTAGCGTGACGGCGCACAGGTTGGGAGAAAGTAATGGCGCATCAACATCATGACGTGGTAGAAAAAAACACCAAAAACGAACTCATCATGACGTTGGTTGGGGTGTTGGCATTTGCATCAATCGTGCTGCTTATCGGCTTAGCTAGCTATCTGCGCCCTGCAGGGCAACACATTGACGTGGCAAAACTCAATGCCGAAGCAGCCAGCTCAGGTGTTGCCAGCACACCAATGAGCGTTGCCCAAGCGGTGGAAGCCTCTGCCGTTAGCACCACTGATGCGGTCACCGTGCCAACAGACAGCACCACCGTATCTGCGCCCAATACCAGTGTCGCAAGCCCAGACAACGCCGTGATGACCCCTGCCAGCGAGCCAACCGCTGCCGCTGAGCAATCAACCATCAATGAGCGCAACGCCTCAACCGCTGAAGCCAAGGGCGAAATCAAAGAAAATACGGGCGCGCTCCCCGATGTTGCACCGCCTGTCGCCTCTGCGGTTGATACGGCCAAATAACGGCTGTCTGCCCCGAAGGGTAACCGCGCAATACTGCTAAAGACATGCAGCCAATATCACGTGATAAACCTCAGCCCAGCTGGGGTTTTTTCGTGGGTTTGTATCGCATCGGTTGCAGCGGCTAGTAAATTGCTGAAGTTTAATTTAAACTGGCAGCAAAATTTTGATGATGGGCCATGGTAGGTAGGCAACAAGCCTAGCGGCATAAACCAAATGGCGCAATAGCCAAATGGCACACCAGAGCCAACGACAGTAAAGGCAAAAAACTATGAAATGGGAAGGCAGACAGGGCAGTTCTAACGTCGGCATCGGCGGTGCGGCGGCAGGCGGTGGTATCGGTACATTGATTTTGGGTGGGATTTTGTGGCTGGTGTTTGGTATGGACCCGATGACCGCCATGCAAACCAGCCGCGCGGTGACAGGTGCAGGCAGCCAGCAAACGCGCCCACTGGACAATGAAAACGCCACCCGCGACCAACGCTTTGCCTCGGTGGTATTGGCAGATACCGAAGCGGTGTGGCAACAAGTATTTGCCGAAAACGGTATGCAATACCGTGAACCCAAGATGATTTTGTTTAGCGGTAGCGTGCGCTCAGGCTGTGGTAGCGCGACCTCTGCCACAGGGCCGTTTTATTGCCCTGCCGATCAACGCGTGTATCTAGACACGTCGTTTTTCCAAGAAATGCGCCAACAACTGGGCATTACGGGGGATATCCAAGGCTCAGGTGATGCGCAAAACCGCAACAGCGCAGGCGACTTTGCCGAAGCGTATGTCATCGCGCACGAAGTTGGCCACCACGTGCAAAACTTGCTGGGTATCAGCGCAAAAGTCAGCGAAGCCAGCCGCACCGTGTCAAAAGCCCAAGCCAACAATCTGTCCGTCCGTCAAGAGTTGCAAGCGGATTGTTTTGCAGGCGTGTGGGCAAACCGCAACGAGCAGCGCGTACACTTTTTGGAAGAAGGCGACATCCAAGAGGCAATGCAAGCGGCGCACCAAATTGGCGATGACCGCTTGGCTCAAGCGGCAGGCCGCGCCGTCGTGCCCGATAGCTTTACCCACGGCACCAGTGAGCAGCGCATGACGTGGTTTTCACGCGGTTTGAAAAACGGCAACCTTGCCGATTGTGACACCTTTAGCAGTGGGATTTAGTCGGTTTTGCCAAATCACAGGCCGCAAAAAGGGCAAATATACGCCCTTTTTTAAGACCGTTTTGACTTAGAAGCTAGCTTTTGTCTTTGCGTGTCATTTGCTCAAAGAATTCGTCATTGGTTTTTGAGTCTTTGAGTTTTTCAAGTAAAAATTCGGTGGCTTGGATTTCATCCATCGGGTGCAACAGCTTACGCAAAATCCAGACCTTGCGCAGCATGGCTTCATCCATCAAACGCTCTTCACGGCGTGTGCCTGATTTTTTGATGTTGATGGCAGGGAATACACGTTTTTCGGCAATTTCACGCTCAAGGGTGATTTCTTGGTTGCCCGTGCCTTTAAACTCTTCAAAAATCACGTTGTCCATGCGGCTGCCTGTGTCAATCAGCGCCGTGGAGATAATTGTTAAGCTACCGCCTTCCTCAATGTTGCGCGCTGCCCCAAAAAAGCGTTTGGGACGCTCCAGCGCGTTGGCATCCACACCGCCTGTCAGCACCTTGCCCGATGATGGAATCACCGTGTTGTAAGCACGTGCCAAACGGGTGATGGAGTCAAGCAAAATCACCACGTCTTGTTTGTGCTCAACCAAGCGTTTGGCTTTTTCGATGACCATCTCGGCAACCTGCACGTGTCGCGCAGGCGGCTCGTCAAACGTTGAGGCAACCACCTCCCCACGCACGGTGCGCTGCATCTCGGTGACTTCCTCGGGGCGTTCGTCAATCAGCAGCACAATCAGATATACTTCAGGGTTGTTGCGCGTGATTGACTGTGCGATGGACTGCAGCAGCACGGTTTTACCTGCTTTGGGGGGTGCAACGATGATTGAACGCTGTCCCTTACCAATTGGCGCGATTAAATCAATGATTCGCCCCGTCAAGTCCTCGGTCGTGCCGTTGCCAAGCTCAAGCTTTAGCTGCTGGGTGGGGAATAATGGCGTAAGGTTCTCAAAAATCAGCTTGTGGCGTGAGCGGTCAGGCGTATCAAAGTTGATTTCATTGACCTTGAGCAAGGCAAAATAACGCTCAGAGTCTTTGGGCGGGCGAATCGTGCCTGCGATAGAGTCGCCAGTTTGTAGGTTAAAACGCCGAATTTGGCTGGGGCTGACATAGATATCGTCAGGGCCTGCCAAATAAGAGCCTTCTGAAGAACGCAAAAAGCCAAACCCATCGGGCAAAATTTCAAGCACGCCATCGCCATAGATGGCTTCGCCGTTACGCGCATGGGTTTTTAAAATCGCAAAAATGATGTCTTGCTTGCGGCTACGCGCCATGTTGTCTAAGCCCATTTGTTGGGCAATGGCAAGTAATTCGGCAACGGATTTTCGTTTAAGTTCGGTCAGATTCATACGGTAACTACATGATGATACAAGGATTTTAAAGGCTTTAGAAAATCAGATTCGCTAACTTTGACCATGCGCGATACGCCTGCCAAATTACACCCAACCAAATCCAAGACAACCGCCGACATCGCAACACACAGTTGGGCATCGCATGAAGGTCATGCAGCCTGCCACAGCTTTTGCACCATCAACGGCGTAAACGTAGAATAATTAAGAAAAGAATGCCAGATTGAGCAATCCCTAAAGCCACAGTGTCCGCAAATCATTGCGCACCAAGCCGAGGAGTGACCAACCAAAATACACAGACAAGGCAACATTGCCTTGAGCGATGGGGTAGATGTACCCTTGCCAATACCGCTTTTTGTCATAATGTGCTTGTGCCAACCTGTTGGCAAAAAGCTACGCGGTATCGTGGGCTACACTATACGGTAAGCGTGCCAAATTTGTCAAGTATTTGGCGATAGGCGGTGTTAAAAAAACCAAAAAGCAAACGTCATACAACGACCGTTTGCTTTTTGGTTTGTCAATCAGTGCTTTTGGCTAGGCAGCTATGAGCGTCTGCCGCAGGCTTATAGATGTTTGTCCAGTAGCGCGGCCAATTGTGGTTTTTGCTGCAAACCAACCACGTTATCAACTTTTTCGCCATTTTTGAAGACAAACAGCGTTGGAATGCTGCGAATGCCGTATTGGGCGGCAAGATTGGGGTTGGCATCAACGTCGATTTTGACGATACGCACTTTGTCGCCATAGTCAGCGGCTAAGTCGTCCAAAATCGGTGCAATGGCTTTACAAGGACCGCACCATTGTGCCCAAAAATCGACCAACACGGGTACGTCAGATTGCAATACCGCTTTTTCAAAGGTGTCTTCACCTGCATGAACTACGCCAGACATCGTTTTTTCCTTTTTAAAATTAAAAAATTGAACGTAAAAATCTTGCTGGGTTTGATATGGGGTGCGTACAACAAAAAACAAGCCTAACAGGCTGTTTGGCATGGTATAAAACCAATCATGAGGTTTTAAAAAATCAATAAGCCGACCAAATGCCATGCGCTTGGCAAAACTGCTTGTCACCGCTGGGCGAAAATGCGTAAAATAAAGGAATTTTGGCGGCAAAGCCGTATTTTGATTTGACAAGCGACTGGAATAAGCAACCGTATGCCCGATTTACTTGCTGATAATGAGCTGATGGCCGCCATTGATATTGGCTCAAACAGTTTTCATCTTGCGATTGCGCGGCTTGATCATCGAGAGGTGCGTAAGCTTGCCTCGATGTCAGAAAAAGTCCAGCTGGCGGCAGGGCTGGATGACAACAATTATTTGTCGGAAGAAGCGCAGCAGCGCGGGCTAGATTGTCTGGCGCGGTTTGTTGGGCGGCTTGATGCGGTGTCGCCGCAGAGGCTGCGGATTGTGGCGACCAATGCCTTGCGCCAAGCCAAAAATGCCGATGAGTTTATCACGCGCGCCAATCAGATTTTACCCAAACCGCTTGAGGTGATTGCAGGGCGTGAAGAGGCGCGGCTGATTTATTTGGGGGTGTCGCATACCAACGCCAGTACAGACAAGCGGTTGGTGATTGATATTGGCGGCGGCTCAACGGAATTTATTATCGGCAAGGGTTTTGATCCGATTTTGACCGAAAGCCTGCAAATGGGCTGCGTGGCGTTTACCAAGGCGTTTTTTGCAGATGGGCATATCACCGACAAAGGCTTTGACAAGGCGATGGCGGCGGCGCGCAAAGAGGTGCTGAGCATCAGCCGTTTGTACCAAAAAACGGGCTGGGACAGTGTGACGGGCTCAAGCGGTACGATTAAGGCGGTCAATCAGATTTTGCTGCAACTGGGGCTTGCCGATGAGCAAGAGCGCATCACCTTGCACGGGGTCAAAGAGCTACAACGTTTGTTGATTAAAACCAAACACGTCAATGATATCAGTTTTGCCGATGTCAAAGACACGCGCAAGGCGGTGCTGCCTGCTGGGGTGGCGGTGCTGCTTGCTGCCATGAGTGTGTTGGGCATTGAGACCATTCGCTACTCTGACGGCGCACTGCGTGAAGGCGTGATGTATGACATGCTTGGGCGTTTTGCCAGTGAAGATGTGCGTGACCGCAGTGTACAGGCATTGATGGTGCGCTATTCGGTGGACAAAAAACAAGCCAAACGCGTGGTCAAAACCGCGCAATTACTGTTTGACCAAGTCAAAAATCGGCTGGGATTGGACGATGAGGACGCGGATTTGCTACGCCGTGCCGCGTATTTGCACGAGATTGGCCTGGCGATTAGCCACAGCAGCTACCATCGCCACAGCGCGTATTTGCTGCAAAATTCGGATATTGACGGTTTTTCACAAGTTGATAAAACCCGTATGGCGCAGCTTGTGCTGCATCATCGGCGCAAGCTTAAAATCGAAGGCTATGACGAGGTCAAAATGGTCGGCGGTGATAGTTTGGTGTATTTGACACTGCTGCTTAGGTTGGCGGTGATTTTGCACCACAATCGCAGCAAGCAAGATGAATTTGCCTTACGCCTTAGTGTCCAAGATGAAACGCATTGGACGCTGGCGTTAGATGATGACAGCGATAGCGGTGGCATGCTGATAGGTGATTTGCACGATGAAGCCGAAGCTTGGCAAAAATGGCACATGCATTTAACCATCGAGGCGTTGAACGCATCGTCAAGCAGCCAAGGCCAGCCACACGCATCGGCTGAGGCAAGCTGATGACCGCCACCGACAACCAAGCCCAAGCCGCTGAGCGTGTGTGGCAAAAGGTACAGCTGGCGCGCCATGCCAAACGCCCGTTGTTTTTGGATTATGTCGCTGCGTTGTTTGGCGAGTTTGACATCCTGCAAGGCGACCGCGTGTTTGGTGATGACAAGGCGATTTTGGGCGGGCTTGCGACGTTTGATGGGCAAGCGGTGATGCTGATTGGGCAGCACCGTGGACGCAGCACGCGCGAGCGTATTGAGCACAACTTTGGCATGGCGCATCCTGAGGGCTACCGCAAGGTGGTGCGGCTTATCAAACTTGCCGAACGCTTTGGCATCCCTGTGCTTACCTTTATTGACACGCAAGGCGCGTACCCCGGTGTGGGCGCAGAGGAGCGCGGTCAGGCGCAAGCGATTGCCGAGTGTTTGGCCGTGTTTGCTGGCATCAATGTGCCAACGATAGCGACCATCATCGGTGAGGGTGGCTCAGGCGGTGCGCTGGCGCTGGGCGTGGCCGATCGGGTCAATATGCTAGAAAATAGTATTTATTCGGTGATATCGCCCGAGGGCTGCGCGTCGATTCTGTGGAAAACTGCCGAGCAAGCCCCCAAAGCCAGTGCCGCGCTCAAGCTTACTGCCGAGGATTTGGCAAGGCTTGGGCTGATTGATAACGTCATCAGCGAGGGGGCAGGGGCGCATATCGACAGCGCGGTGACCATCAGCGCGTTACACGAAGCATTACGTGCCCAGCTTGATCATTTGCAAGCTATGCCAAACGCTGAACGGCTCAACCAGCGCTACGCCAAACTCATGACGTACAATTCAACCATCGGGCAAACACCCATCTTGATGTAAACGATTCTCAACTATTTGCCGTTTTTAAAAAAATTTGTCTGCGCATACCCCACCGACCATCGAGCTTTGCCACACCGTTGCCGATAGCTACCACCATCAGCTGTTGCCGTTTTATGCCCAGTTTGACCAAGTACCGCCGCCGTGTATTTACGTCGCTTGTAGCGGTGGGCGTGATTCGCTGGCGCTGCTGGACGTTGTGTGTCAGTTAAGAACGGCCTTAACGCTCAGCTTGCATGTGCTGCACGTCAATCACCGCTTGCAAACGATGAGCGATGCGTGGCAACGACAGGTTGAAGCGTTTTGCAAGGCGCGAGCGTTGCCGTGCACCAGCTTGACGTTGGATTGGCAAGCGGCCGACGGGGCGCAAATCAATGAACAGACCGCCCGCCAAGCGCGTTACCACGCCTTGGCCAATTGGCTACAAACCAACCATACCGCCGCCGCGCCGCCCGTACTGGCATTGGCGCATCATGCCGATGACCATGCCGAAACCTTGCTGCTCAATCTGTGCCAAGGTACGGGCTTGCGTGGGCTTGTGGGTATGCGCGCGGTGAGTGTGCAGCATGAATTTGGCGTGCCGCTGCTGCTGTGGCGACCGCTGCTTGCCGTCAGCCGTGAGACGATTAGCGCGTATGCTCATGCCCATGCCTTGCCGTATGTCGATGACCCAACCAACATCGGTACGCACAACCGCCGTGCGTGGTTGCGCGCGCAAGTGTTACCGCTGCTCAATGCCGAATTTGGCGGTTTATTGGACAATTTGACGCGCACCAGTGCCAATCTTGCCGATGCAGAATACATTGTCCATACGCAGGCCGAGCAGGATTTGGCGGTGTGCCTGCTGGCAGGTGATGCGGCGGACTGGACACCAAGCCAATCGCGGTTAGACATCGCACAGGTGGCGGATTTGCCGCTGCCACGGGTGCGCGCGCTGTTGCGCCTGTGGCTTGCCCAGCACCAACCGTACGCGCCACCACGACAGGTCATTACGCAAATCGTCGCACTACTGGGCTTAGATGATGCGCACAGGCTGTCACCGCAAAACCAAATCCATTGGCAAGGCGTGAGTGTGCGACGATATCACAACACACTGTATCGGCTGGCGGCTGATTATAGTACCGAACACGCGCGTTGGACAGATAGCGCACAGGCACACGCGGCGGTGGCGGCCATGTTGGCAACGCTTAACCCAACGCCCGATTTTTACGCCACATTTCGCCTACGCCGCCCCAACACGGGCGAGCGTTTTTGCCGACAAGGCAAGCCCTTTCATGAGCCGCTCAAAAAACTCTGCCAACGCCTTGCCATCCCAAGTTGGCAGCGCGATTTGCTGTGGGTGGTGGAAGCGGATGGCCAAGCGCGCGCGTTGTGGCTACCCAAGCGGCTGATTTGGCTCGCTGATGCGGCAGACGCGCGTTCGGCAATCGTCGGTTGAAAATCGCTATTTTTTTGCCCAACTTATGCTAAACTTGCCTGTGCTACTTTGATGGGGTTCATGGTTGCCCGATGCTGGGTGCTTTAACCGATTGATTGCAAAAAAATTTTAAACATAAAAGGCGTACTCACCGATGGCACAACCGATTTTGCCCACGCGCATTGCCTTTGTCGGCGGCGGTAACATGGCGCAGGCGTTAATCACAGGGCTGCTTGCCCAAGGTCACCCTGCAGATTGCTTGCACGTTGCCGATACGGACACCGCTAAGCTTGCCGATTTGGCTGCACAGGGCGTGCACACTTATGCGGCCGGCGCAGGGCAAACGCCAGCTGCTGTCCATGCCGCTGATGTTGTGGTGTTGGCGGTCAAGCCACAGGTACTGCAAGCCGTGCTGACACCATTGCAAGGTGTGTGGGATAGGCAGTTGGTGATTTCGATTGCCGCAGGCATCGCGCTTGCCACGCTCAAGGATTGGTTGGGTGCGCCAGTGGCAATCGTGCGCGCCATGCCCAATACACCTGCCATGATTCAGCAAGGCGCAACGGCCTTGTATGCCGATGACGGTGTGACGGCCGAGCAACGCGCACTTGCTGAGCGGCTGTTATCCGCCGTTGGGTTGGTGCGCTGGCTGGCAGATGAAAACTTGCTGCACGCTGCCACAGCGATTTCGGGCTCTGCGCCTGCGTATGTGTTTTATCTGCTTGAGCACATGATAGCCACAGGCGAGGCGATGGGGCTCAATGCCGCCGATGCCGCAGCGCTTGCGCTACAAACCGCCGTGGGTGCAGCGCACATGGCCGCCAAAAGCCACCACCAACACACCGACACCCCGACCACTTTGCGCCAAAAAGTCACCTCACCCAACGGCACAACGCAAGCGGCGATTGCTGCTTTTGATGATGCAAATGTTGGACAGGCGATTGCACAGGCGATGCACGCTTGTGCCACACGATCGCAGCAAATCAGCCAAGAGCTTGGCGCAACCACATCTAAACCCACCTCCACCTTAACAGGCACGCCGTCATGACTGGTATTATCGCAGGGTTATTTGACATCGTTGTCGGCAGCGTCATGCTGCTGCTGTTTGTGCGCTTTATGCTGCAATTTGCGGAGGTTGAGACCAAGCAGCCGTTTGCCCGTGTGATTTATCGCCTTACCCGTGTGGTGGATGTGTTTGGGCGGATTTTTCCGACGTGGTTGGATGGCAGAATCAACACCGCTGCGCTGGCGCTCATGGCATTGCTGCGCTTGATTTTTATTTGGGGTGTTCTGCAAGTGCTTAATTGGGATAGCCAGTATATTGGCTGGTTTCAGATGAATGACTTTAACCTCAAGATGGTTGAGCATTTGCACCGTTATTTTTCACCGTTTATGCTGGTGTTTGTCACCTTGGTGACGCTGGTGCTGGATTTTTTGCGTATGTGCCGCTACTTGATTATCGCGTCATTTTTGGTCAGTTGGGTGGTGTTTTTTAGCAATAAAATGCCGCCTGCGTTTGCCATGATTGAGCAGCTAACTCAGCCGATTATCGCACCGTTTCGTAAGCTGTTGCCTGCCACGGGGATGTTGGATTTTGCACCGATGATTGGATTTTTTGCTATTACGTTGGTTGAAATGGTGGTACAAGCAACTGCGGTGTATTTGCTGACGCTGACTTAAGTTGTTTAAAAGTTAAAAAATCAGCCGCGCTGCAGCACCACCTCAAGCACAAACTTAGTGCCAATAAACGCGATTGCCAACAGTGCCACGCCGTATAGCGTCATATTTGCCGCGCGCGCGCCGCGCCAGCCATACCGCCAATGCCCAATAAGCAACGCCCCAAACACCAACCACGACAACACACTAAACACCGTCTTGTGGGTCAAATGCTGCGTCAGTAAGTTTGTGGTATCAGCAAAGCCAAGCCCCAGCGCGACCGTCAGCAGCACAAAACCCACGCCAATCATATCAAACAACAACGCTTCCATGCTTTGTAGTGCAGGCAGGCGATTGACCCACAGCGGATGCTCACGCACGCGCTTAAGTTCAGCAATTTGTAAGCGTAGCACCACCGCTTGCACCGCCGCCATCACAAGTAGGCAATACGCCGCAATCGAAGCCACGATATGCGCTTGCAACATCGGCGAGAGTTGATAAATCGCATGATACGGTGCATCGGCAAGATAGCCCACCATCGCCCCGCCCAATGCTAGCGGCAATGCCAACACCCCAAGTGCGACGATGGGGCGCAGCAGGCAAAACCCCAGATAAAATAGCAACACCAACCACGATGTGAGCGACAACACGTTGTATAGGTTGAAGTTTAAACCAAACGCTGTGACAATTTTGGGATACAGTACCGCCGCGTGTGCCAGCAAGCCCACTGCCGTCAGCCCCAGTACCCATGTTTTTGCCAATGGCTGTCCGCGTAGCAAGCCTTTGACGACATAACCCGTCGCCAAGCCA
Source organism: Faucicola sp. SE7633 (assembly GCF_059264685.1). Classification (NCBI taxonomy): domain Bacteria; kingdom Pseudomonadati; phylum Pseudomonadota; class Gammaproteobacteria; order Moraxellales; family Moraxellaceae; genus Faucicola; species Faucicola sp. SE7633. The sequence continues at coordinate 35,244 of NZ_JCADBW010000016.1, forward strand.
TAGCACACCAAGCAAACCCACCACACCGCTGTCATCATCATCACAACCCGATTTTGCCAAATCCTTATTGTTTGCCATCGGCGCGTTATTGTGTGGCGCGTGGGGCAGATTGGCTTGCCCATCGCCATTGAAAACGCCGTATAACGTACTATTTTAGCAGCAAATCATTAGCAGTTTTGGCATTTTTGGCATTTTTGGCATAAAATAGCAAAATATTGCCGCTTAAATGACAAGCCTGCTGGCAAACGTGTGCGCCAGTATCGGCAAAAATTTCTTTAGATTGCAACCAGTTAGGACGTGTTATGTTTGAGACGCTCACCGAACGCCTATCCACCAGCCTACGCAACATCTCAGGCACGGGGCAACTGACCGAAGACAACATCAAAGACACCTTGCGCGAGGTGCGCATGGCGTTGTTAGAAGCCGATGTTGCCTTGCCTGTTACGCGCGATTTTGTCGCCCGTGTCAAAGAAAAAGCGTTGGGACAGGCCGTGCTCAAAGAGCTTGCACCGGGGCAAGCGTTTGTCAAAATCGTCTATGACGAACTGACCGACATGATGGGCAGTGCCAACCAAAGCCTTGAGATGACTGGCAAGCCGCCTGTTGTCTATTTGCTGGCAGGCCTACAAGGCGCGGGCAAAACCACCACCGCAGGCAAACTAGCCAAACTACTACAAACCAAACACAAGAAAAAAGTCATGCTGGTATCGGCAGACGTGTATCGCCCTGCCGCCATCAAGCAGCTTGAGCAAGTTGCCAGTCAAGTAGGCGCAAGCTTTGTGCCATCGGATGCCAGCGAAGACCCGATTGCCATTGCCCAACGCGCCATTGAGCAGGCAAAAATCCAGTACCAAGATATCCTTATCATCGACACAGCAGGGCGGCTACACATCGATGACGCAATGATGGCCGAAATCAAAGCACTCACCGCCGCCGTCAATCCGTCTGAGACACTGTTTGTTGTCGATGCCATGACAGGACAGGATGCCGCCAACACCGCCAAAGCCTTCAACGATGCCTTGCCGCTCACAGGCGTGATTTTGACCAAAACCGACGGTGATGCGCGTGGTGGCGCGGCGTTGTCGGTGCGGGCCATCACAGGCAAACCCATTAAGTTTTTGGGACGTGGAGAAAAACTGGACGCGCTTGAGCCCTTTCATCCTGAACGTATCGCGCAGCGTATCTTGGGCATGGGCGATGTGCTGTCGTTGGTTGAAGAGGTTGAGCAAAAAATTGACCGCGAAAAAGCCGAAAAAATGGCGCAAAAAATCCAAAAAGGCGGTGAATTTGACCTTGAGGACTTGCTGACCCAATTTCAGCAAATGCGTAATTTGGGCGGTATGGCAGGCTTTTTGGACAAAATGCCAGGCATGAGCAACGCTGAGGTACAAAAGGCAATCGAAGAATCACGCCCCGAAGACAAAATCAAAGAAATGGAAGCGCTGATTCACTCAATGACCCCGTATGAACGGCGCAACCCTGACAAAATCAACCCCAGCCGCAAACGTCGCATCGCCGCAGGTGCAGGCAAAGAGGTGCAGCACGTCAATCAACTGCTCAAACAACACAAACAGATGGCAAAAATGATGAAAATGCTGGCAGACCCAAGCGGCATCGAGCGCATGATGAAAGCCGTACAAGGGCTTGCCAAAGGTATGGGCGGTGGTGGCGGCCCGTTGTTTGGCGGTAACCAACCAGCGGCCGACGGCAGCGCGGTGCAAATGCCAACCATGCCCAACGCAGGTGTTAATTTGGGCAATGGTAGCACGCCAAACTTGCCAACAAGCCCCAACAAACCGCGCTTTAAAACACGGTTTTAAGCCGTTAAAACCGTGATACAAGCCATCAGTTGGGCAATAAAAGCCCAATAGTTGGTGCTAAATGATAGCGTGTATTGAGCCAAAAGGTTGGTTGCCAAGCAGCTGACCTTTTGGCGACACAGCCCCTTGAGCGATAGGAGTGTGCGTGACCAAACCTTTTTTAAAATGGGCAGGGGGCAAAGCCAAACTTGTGCCATTTATTGAGGCAAATCTGCCCAGCCATAAACGTCAGCGTTTGATAGAACCCTTTTGTGGTAGCGGTGCGATGAGTTTTGGCATTGATTTTGACAGTTATTTACTGGCTGACACCAATGCCGATCTTATCAATCTGTTTGCCACGTTAAAACACGAAAAACAAGCCTTCATCGATTATGCGCAATCGTTTTTTGTTGATGATAACAACCAAGCCGCGCGATTTTACGCACTAAGAGAACAGTTTAATCAATCCAGCGACATAGTAGAACGATCAGCGTTATTCATCTACCTAAACCGCCATGCGTACAACGGCTTATGCCGCTACAACCGTAACGGCATTTTCAATGTGCCGTTTGGCCGATACAAAACGGTTTATTTCCCAGAAGCTGAAATGCAAAATTTCATTGCCAAATCCAGTCGGATTGAATTGATGCATGGAGATTTTGCAACCACCTTTGGCAAGATTGAACGCCAAGATTTGGTGTATTGTGACCCACCTTATATACCTTTGAGTCAAACCGCGTCATTTACAGCGTATTCAAAAGACGGTTTTGGCTACCACGATCAAGCGCGTTTAGCCCAGCTGGCAAACCAGATGGCAAGCAACACCGAAGGCATTTTGATATCAAACCACGACACCGACTTAACCAGAACGCTTTATCAAGGGGCGGATATCAAAACCATAGCTGTTCAGCGCAATATATCTTCAAAAGGCAACGGGCGCACCAAAGCCAAAGAAATTTTGGCAATTTTTAAATGACTTTCAGGTAATCATGGAACGCAAAGAAGCTATTGAAAAAATGCAGGCGTTGAAAGGTAAAAACCTACATGAGCTTGCATTAGAATACAATGTAACGGTATTAAGCCCACTTGGCAAAGTAAACAAAGGTTGGGCAGGTCATGTAATAGAACGATTTTTAGAACTGCCTCTAAATTCGGCACAATCACCAAATTTTGGATCATGGGAATTAAAATCAATCCCCATCAAGACTTTAAAAAATGGTAGATTGGCGTTCAAAGAAACTATGGCAATCACCATGATAGACCCCGTCAATGTTTGCCAAAAAGAATTTGAAGACAGCCATGTACTGGCCAAGCTTAGAAAAGCTGTGGTTGTCGCTAGAACCGTTGGCTCACATTATAGTGACGCTAGTTTTGTTTATGATATTGTGGAATTTGACCTTGATGAAGGAACGCCGTTGTATGAAGCGGTTAAGGCTGATTATGACACCGTAAGAAGTGCCCTGCTTGATCCGCAAAGAGGATTTAATTCACTTACTGGTAGCATGGGCGTGTATATCCAGCCGCGCACCAAAGGCGCTGGGCATGGCTCAACTTCAAGGGCATTTTATGCCAGACCGTTATTTTTATCACAATTTATTAACTTTAATTAAAAATAAAACATTGATGGTTAAAATATAATTTTCAATGCTGCCGATTATATGCCATTTTTGACTAAATAAAGCCTATCTTATAACAAGACAGCCTAATACGATTTGGCTATGATGACGCAATCAACGGTGCTGAAATCAGCCACGTTTGTCTCATCAGTTGCTCAAAAGGAATTCGGCTGTATGCGTTCACATTCTGTTTTTTCGCGTTCGATGATTTCAACCAGCTTAATCAAACCGCTGTTGGGTTTAACAGCGTTAAGCCTTGGCGCGCTGGCTTTGACAGGCTGCCCACGCGCACCCACCCAACACGCTGCCGACAACACGGCAACCCAAGCTGCCAGCACCTCTGCCGCGGCAAGTGACAACAGCGTCACCACCGCAAACAACCCCCATGAAATTCTAAACGTCTCTTATGACGTATCACGCGATTTGTACAAAAAATACAACGACTGGTTTAGCCAGCAGTACAAAACCCAACACGGTACGGCAGTCAGCGTCAAACAATCGCATGGCGGTTCAAGCAAACAGGCGCTTAGCGTCGCCAACGGGTTAGCCGCCGATGTGGTGACGATGAACCAAGGCTCAGACATCGCCATGTTGGTCAAAAAAGGCCTGATTGACCCAAATTGGCAAGCCGCACTGCCCAACCAAGCCGTGCCATACACCACCACGATGGTGCTATTGGTGCGCAAGGATAACCCCAAGCACATCAAAGACTGGGACGACTTGGCGCGCGATGGCGTAAGCGTGGTCATTGCCAACCCAAAAACCAGCGGCACGGCGCGGTATGGTGTGTTAGCCGCCTACGGTTACGCGCTCAAACACGGCGATGAAACAGCCGCCCAACGCACCTTGCAGCAGATTTTGTCACACGTGGCGACCTATGACAGCGGTGCGCGCGCCGCAACAACGACCTTTGCCCAGCGGCAAATCGGTGATGTGCTAATTACCACCGAAAACGAAGCGCATATCAGCCAACAGCAGTTTGCCAACGATGGCTTACAAATCGTGTACCCCAGCTACTCAGTTCGCATCAATAACCCCGTCGCAGTGGTCACCGCTGTGACCGACAAACGCGGCACTACCCAACTGGCGCATGACTATTTGGCAAGCCTGTGGAGCAAACCTGCCCAAACGCTGATGGCAGAAGAGTATCTGCGCCCCGTTGATGGTGAGGTATTGGCAAAATTCCGCGACCGCTTTCCTGATATGGCCACGTTTGATGCCAATGACACCTTTGGCGATTGGGAGACCATTATGGAAAAATATTTCAAAGATGGCGCATTGTTTGACCAACTTGCCAACCCTGCCAGTCTTGCCAGTGGGGCAAAATAACGCGGTTTGGCCGTTGAACCGCTGAATCACACCTAAAACCGATGGCATCTATATTTAACGTGCGGCATTTAACGCGCGGCAAGGCTGTCCAAATCGTGTTGCAGCGCGTCAAAGCACACCGAGGTATCAAAGCCCCGATATTGCAAAAAACGCAACTGTCGGGCTTTTTCTTTTGGCGTGGTGGGTATAGCCGAGCCGAATTTTTTGACCCGTGTTTCAACAGCCAGTGTCAGCCAATCGACCTCGGTTGCATCTGAGGTGGTGTTGTCTGTGGTTGCGTGTGCGTCAGCGTGGGTAGGGTTGCTTGCGCCAGTCGTGCCAGTGGTTGGGCTGTCATCTGGTGTAAAAAACTCTGCGTGTTCGCTGATCCAGCTATCTATAGCACGCGCGCTGTGTAAGGTCTTAAGCCCATGGCGTTTGATAGCTTGCCAAATACGCGTGCGCCCATGCCCTTTGCGTATGCCTGCGGCAATCAGCGCGGTGGTCATGCGCGTATCGCTTTGGTAACCTTCGGCAGCAAATTCGACCAACAATGCCTCAACCCGCGCTGCCTCACAGCCTTTTGCCAGTAGCTTGTCGCGCAGCTCTTGTGCCGAATGCTCGCGCCGCCCCAGATAATAAAACGCCAGCCAGCGCATATACGCGTCTTGCTTGATTTGCGCGTGATGGGCGGCGCGTTGTTCATCCGTCATCAGTTGGGCTTGAATGGTTGCCAACACATCGGCAGGCGTGTCGGAGGTGGGTTGTTGGTTCATGGTATCGTGCTGGTGGATGGGATAAAATAAAATAGCAAAAGCCTAGGCGGTGTGCCTAGGCAGTGGGACTGTGTGAGTACGGTTATTTATCATTCGTTGCCGTAAACCTGCGACTTCAGGCGATGGATATAAGGCAATTGTTAAATGCGATAAGTTTTGCTAGACTCATTTCACTATATTCAATGTCTTACATTCCACAGTTAAGTTAAGACTAAATTGCGAGTACGCAGTAACTTAACGGGTAAGACGTTTCCAAACACACACTTAAGCTAATTCGTGTCTATGACAATCCTAACGGTAGGATTAGCTTAAAATAAGAACCTAAGATGTACGGTGTGTCGTACGGGCGGTTGCCATTGTCTTAGGTTTGCGGCAGGTCTAACCGTCTTGCAGAAGGAATCCCCGAACGATAGGGAGGGGAGGAAGTCAAGACTCATCGACCAAAGCCTCGTCTTCAATATCGTCCATCTCTTGGGCGGCAGGCACATCGGTGAATTTTTCGGCACGGATTTTGGCTTCAATCTCTTGCGCGATGGCAGGATTTTCTTCCAAAAAACGAATCGCGTTGTTACGCCCTTGTCCGATTTTGCTGTCTTGGTAGCTGTACCACGCGCCCGATTTTTTGACCAAATCCATCTCTACGCCAATGTCAATCAGCTCGCCCAAGAAGTTCGCACCCACACCGTAGAGGATATCAAATTTGGTTTCTTTAAACGGTGGCGCAAGCTTGTTTTTGATAACCTTGACGCGCGTTTCGTTACCGATGATGCTATCGCCATCTTTGACCGAGCCAATGCGGCGAATATCAAGCCGCACCGAAGCATAAAATTTCAGCGCGTTACCGCCTGTGGTGGTCTCAGGTGAACCGAACATCACACCGATTTTCATACGAATTTGGTTGATGAAAATCACCATACAGTTTGAGCGTTTGGCGTTGCCCGTGATTTTGCGCAACGCTTGGCTCATCAAGCGCGCTTGCAAGCCCATGTGGCTGTCGCCCATTTCGCCCTCAATTTCGGCTTTTGGGGTCAAGGCTGCGACCGAATCGACCACAATCAAATCCACCGCACCTGAGCGCACCAGCATATCGGCGATTTCAAGCGCCTGCTCCCCGTTGTCGGGCTGGGTGACCAGCAGAGCATCGACATCCACGCCAAGTTTTTGTGCGTACACAGGGTCAAGCGCGTGTTCAGCATCAATAAACGCGCACGTGCCACCTTGTTTTTGGCATTGCGCGATGGCTTGCAAGGTCAGTGTGGTCTTACCCGAGCTTTCAGGGCCATAAATCTCAACAATGCGCCCTTTGGGCAAACCGCCAATGCCCAGCGCGATATCTAGCCCCAACGAACCCGTTGGCACGACATCAACCTTGACCTTGGCAGACTCATCACCCAAGCGCATGATGGTGTTTTTGCCGTATTGCTTCTCAATTTGAGATAGCGCGGCGGCTAACGCTTTTGCTTTATCTGCGTCCATATGGACTCCTTATTTGGTAGGCAGATTTTTGTTAAACTTAAATATAACTTAAAAAATGCCTATAAAATTTTTACTGATTGTTAAACGTTGATGAAGCTATGATAGCAAATTTTGGGCTAAAAAAAAGCGCATGGACGTGGCAAAACGACATATCTTGTCGCATAAAAAATCAGACTATTTGGGCAACCAAATACCCTAAATAGTGCTGAAACACCGCCAAAACAAGCCACGTATGCCTGTAAATCATGTTAAAAACTGCTAAAACCAAATCGGCGCAAGCATTGGCTATTGTTTTGCCAACGCTTGTAAAACGGTGTTGTCGTCAAACACAAATCCTTGCGCCAACAATGCTTGTGGCACGACTTTTTGTCCATCAAGCAGTAGGGTTGCCATTTCACCAAACAATGTTTTAACGACAAAGGCAGGCAAGGTTGCCAGCGTTGGGCGGTGCAGCCATTGCCCCATCGCCTTGGTAAATTCGGTATTGGTGACGGGCTTTGGATTGGTCAGATTATAAATTTGCTGATGATTGAGCGGTTGGCGCAAATTTTGCGTGATAATAAACATCACCGCACGCACCCAGTCATGGCGGCTAATCCAGCTCATCACCTGCTTGCCGTTGCTAAGTTTGCCGCCTGCTGCCAGTTTAAACGGAGTCACCAACCGCGCAACCATGCCGCCCGCTGGGTCAATCACCACCCCTGTGCGCACAATCGCCACAGGGACGATACCTTGCACGCTCAATGCCAGTTTTTCCCATGCGTCGCAAATCTCATGGGCAAAGTCGGCTTTGACGGGCGCGTGGGATTCGGTCAGGGCGGTGGGGTCGTTGGTATCTTGCGCACCATACCAACCAACAGCCGAGCCACTGACCAACAATTTAGGCTTGTTGCCAATGCGTGCGATATAATCAACCAGCGCTTGCGTGGGCTGTAGGCGGCTGTCAAACAGCACCTGTTTGCGCGCGTCCGTCCAGCGGCTATCGGCAATGCCTGCACCTGCTAGATTAATGATGATCGCATAGTATTTGTCGGTGTGGGCAAGGTCATCATAGCTGATCACTGCATCGGCGATATCGCGCTGCTGTTCTTGTATAGGTGAGCGCGACACCCATGTGACGTTTACGGTATTGCCATCGATGCCGCAGTGTTTTAACGCATGGGTCAAAGCCGTGCCTAAAAATCCTGAACCGCCTGTAATTAAAATATCCATAAATGATCCTGATAAAAATTTGTATACGAGAATAAAATTTTGTCACTGCTGCTTTTGTCATTGCTTTGATGACATCGCTGATAGGGGCGTAGATCACGGGATAATGATCCCATGTATCATAGCAGACATGGCGGCCGATATAGCCAAAAAACTGCCTTGCCCCCGTCTTTAACCCACACAAATTTGCCACTTGTAAAACCAGACCATCACCCAAATAAAGCGTAAAGTCAAGCAGTTGCTGCAAGCTTATGCGCAACGTCTAGACAGCCTAACAGTTATTTAACAATCAATACAAATTTTACTCACTCACATAAGGTTAAAGATGAACAACTTTCAATATTACAACCCTGTGCGCATCGTATTTGGCGAAGAGCAAATTGCCGCGCTTGCCGATTTGGTGCCCGACAACGCGCGCGTTCTTATCACCTATGGCGGCGGCTCTGCCAAGCGCACAGGCACGCTTGATGAAGTCAAACACGCGCTACAAGGCAAAAACCGTGAAATTTTTGAATTTGGTGGTATTGAGCCAAACCCTGAATTTACAACCTTGATGAAAGCGGTGGATATGGTGCACGCCCACGACATCGACTTTTTGCTGGCCGTTGGGGGCGGTTCGGTGCTTGATGGCACCAAATTTATCGCGCTGACGGCGACGCTTGAGGATGATGCCGACCACGAAAAAGCGTGGGACGCGCTCAAAGGCTATACCCGTGATATCCAACAAGCCTTACCGCTTGGCACTGTTTTGACGATTCCTGCCACAGGCTCTGAGATGAACTCAGGCGGTGTCATCAACTACAGCGAACGCAAAGCCAAATTGCCGTTTGGCAACCCGTTGGTATTTCCAAAATTCTCAATCCTTGACCCCGCCAAAACCCTGACCTTGCCTGAACGCCAAGTCATGAACGGCATTGCCGATGCCTTTGTGCATGTCATGGAGCAGTATCTGACTTACCCTGTCAATGCCAAGGTGCAAGACAGCTATGCCGAAAGTTTGCTCAAAATTTTGATTGAAGAGGGGCGTGCGGTCAAAGCCAACCCCAACGACATGGCAACGCGTAAAAACATCATGTGGACGGCAACCATGGCGCTAAATGGTTTGATTGGTGTCGGTGTGCCACAAGACTGGACAACGCACATGATTGGGCATGAACTGACATCGCTGCATGGCATTGACCACGCGCGCACCTTGACGATTGTGCTGCCTGCTGTCATGCGTGAGTTCAAAGACAGCAAAAAAGACAAGCTGCTACAATACGCCGCCAACGTTTGGCACATCACGCAAGGCAGCGATGATGAAAAAATCGAGCAAGCAATCAGCCGCACCGAGGCATTTTTCCGCGAACTTGGCTTACCCGTCAGATTGTCTGATGTTGATTTGGACGCATCTGCAATCGCGCCGATTGTCAGCCAACTCAAAGCACACAACATGGTAGAATTGGGTGAACACCGTACCAATGACTTGGCCGTCTCTGAGCGGATTTTAAACGCGGCCGTTTAGCGCAACTACTTGCCAGCAAAAAAGACCTAACACGCGTTAGGTCTTTTTTTTGCCGCTAGAGTTTAAACTTTGCGGCTTGGTGCTGCTGGGTTAAACATGTTTTGGTGGACGCGCATTGGCTTCTGCCGCCGCACTGCCCCAAGTGATTAACTGCTTGGTGTAGTCATCATGGTCAATTTGACATTCAATCAACACAGGGCCACCTGTATGGGCTTTGGCTTGCATGATAGCATCGTTTAGCTCACCTGCGGTGGTAGCCGTCAAGCCCAAGCCTTTGCCGTCTTTGCCATTGAACGCGGTCATCAGCGCGGCATAGTCCCAGTTTTGGTAATAGTTGTAAGGGCCTTCGTGAATGGCGGATTCAATCACATAACCAAAGTTATTGACCACCACCATGATGATGTTTTGTTTTAATTCAATCATCTTAGAGATTTCTTGCGCGGTCAATTGGAATGAACCATCGCCAATCATCAGCACCACGCGGCGGTCAGGCTGCGTGCCCAACGCATAGCCAAGGCTTGCTGGCAATGACCAACCGATTGAGCCATACTGCATCTCAATCTCAAACCCTGCGCCATTGGGCAGACGCATATACATGCCATTGAACCAAGAGTCACCTGTTTCAACCACCAAAGTGGTATTGGCATCTATCAATTTGTGCTCGATTTGATTGACCATTTCAGCGCGGCTTAGACGCTCATCCGCCGCTTGTGGGGTATAGTCCACCACCTCACCGATTTGGTTATCGCGGTTAAATTGCTCAAGGGTGGTCTTGTTGGCATTGACGTGAGCCACCAAACCATCTAGCACCTGCGCGATAGGCACATTGGTGAAGTCTGCGTCAGGCAACTGCACATCCCAAGGGCGCACATCAATCATCTTCTCGCGTTCTGGCAACGCCATCGTCCAGCCCACGGTTGAGTAATCAGTGAATACGCCACCTGCTGACAACACCATGTCTGACCATTCCATAATGGCATCACAGCCGGGGCTGCTGACTTTGCCCAGATACACGCCGATAAACTGCGGATGGTCTTCTGGGAAAAAGCTTTTGGCGTTTGGCAACACCGCAACCGCACAGCCCAACGCTTCAGCCAAACGGCGAAAAGCTTCCACCGCCCCAAATGAACGCAAGTGTGGCCCTGCCAATAACACCGGTTTTTCGGCGTTGTTGAGCTGCTCGGCAATCGCCTTAACGGCGGCATTGAGCGCGGCTTCATTGACGGGTAGGGGGGTATTGCCGCCAACAGGCGCATCAAGCAATAGCGGCTGTGGCACAGAGCATTTAGCCGTGGATAGGTTGGCAGGAATTTCAATATAAGCAGGTTTACGTTCACGAATCGCGGTACGAATCGCATTGTCAATTTGTGCAGGCGCGTTTTCGGCATATAAAATACGCTCTGCGGCGCACGTCACCCGTTTAATCATCTCATATTGATAGCTAAAGTCATGCGTTGCAATACTGTGATGCACAAAACGATTTGAAAGAATATCATTGCTATTGGGTGCAGAGCACACAAAAATCACTGGCAAGCGCTCGGCATACGCGCTCACGATACCGTTTAATGCCGAAAAAGCCCCCACGTTAAACGTGGTAATCATCGCGCCTGCGCCATTGGCACGCGCATAGCCTTCGGCAGCATAGGCAGAGTTAAGCTCGTTGCAGTTGCCCACATACTGCATGTTTTTATTGCTGATGAGTTCATCTAGCAAGGTCAAGTTATAATCACCTGGTACGGTGAAATAATGTTTTAGCCCAATTTCTTCTAGCCGAGCGGCTAGATATTTACCGATGGTGGTCTGTTCCATGGATAGCCTCGTGGTTAGGTTAAAAATGCCCAAGTTGTAATGAAAAATGACAAAACAGAGCGATGACTGGATGATCTATTGATTAATTTAGGTTGGTCACAACACCAGTCTAAAGCGCATTTTTAAGTATAACAAACCGCAACACATTAAACTAAGCCTAAAAAGTTTCTGCACGTAAACTTTGGTTTGGTTTTTAAACGGAGCGTTATTGGCGCTGATTATGCAATTTTGGAAGGCTAGGCTGAATAATTAAAAAAATATTTTGTAAAATGAAGATGTTATGGCAACCTACTGATTGCTGACGACCTATAGAACCGCGTAAATTAAGTATGATGTGGATCATCACATCCATGTATTGTTACACCCAAAGCCAAAGGATTAAACTTAAAACTACACAATACCTAACAAATTTTCACAAAATACTTTAAGCAATATATTGTGCAAAACCATTGCATATTTTACAATACAGACCATCAAGGGGAGTAACTTCCTACTTTTTTCTAAGTTGGTGGCTTATCGTCATCACATAAGGCAGTCGTCCTTATCGGTAAGTCAGCTATTGTCAAAATAGTTAGCCAGACCTTGACCTGTTTAATCACTTGTGGTTAGCGTTGGTCGAGGTTGTTGTGTCTTTGGCGAACCATCCCTCACCCTCATCGCTCACTGCAGGATTATCGAACTTTTAATGTTATCTAAAAGGAGCGATTATGCTGCTTGTTGGTTTATTAAACGCGACATCTGCCGTTGCCATCGGTAGTCCGATGCTGTACGCGGTGTTTTTTGCCATTGTCGCTGTGTTGTTGTTGGTCGATTTTTTTACCTTCAAAACGCCCCATGCGGGCGAGACGGTGTCCTTGCGCCAAGCAGGTGTGTGGAGTGCCATTTGGGTGGGCGTGTCGGTGCTGTTTGCTGTCGGGCTGTGGTGGTACTTGCAGCAAGCGTTTGGCGCGGCGGTGGCTAATGAGAAGGTTGGCGAGTTTTTCACAGGCTATTTGCTTGAAAAATCGCTTGCCGTGGATAATGTGTTTGTGTGGTTGATGATTTTTGGTGCGTTTGCGGTGTCGCCTGCCATGCAGCGCAAAATCTTGCTGTATGGTGTGATTGGCGCGATTGTGATGCGTACGGTGATGATTTTTGCTGGCGCGTGGCTGATTCAGGAATTTAGCTGGATTTTGTATATTTTTGGCGCGTTTTTGTTGTACACAGGCGTTAAGATGTGGCGCAATCATGAGGAGCAACAAGACCCCAAGCAATCTGCCTTGTACCGTTTTTTACAAAAGCATTTGCGTGTGACGGATGAAAGCCGCGATGCCGCTGGACAAGAGCGTTTTATCTTGGTTCAACAAGGTGTGCGGTATCTGACGCCGCTTGCGGTGGTGCTGATTTTGGTTGAGTTGTCGGACGTGATTTTTGCGGTGGATTCGATTCCTGCGATTTTTGCGGTCACAACAGATCCGTTTATCGTGCTGACGGCCAACTTGTTGGCGATTTTGGGCTTACGGGCAATGTTCTTTTTGTTGTCGGGATTGGCGGATAAGTTCCACTTGTTGCCGTACGCGCTGAGTGTGATTATGGTGTTTATCGGTGTTAAGATGTTGCTGCTTGAGGTGCTGCATGTGCCGATGACGGTTTCATTGGGCTTTATTGTGCTGGTCTTGTCTGTCACAGCGATTTTGTCGATCAAGTTTCCACAATGGGGTAAAGCCTAAATTGGGTAAAGTGTAAGATGGGTAAAGTATAAGTCGAGTAGAGCATAAACTGCGCGCCAATGGCTGCTAGCTAAGGCGCAACAGGGTGTTATGATCCAATAAGCCTTTGTCATAAAGGCTTATTTTTTTGCTTGTTGTTATCACGCCGTCTATAACTAACCGCTATTTGGCGGGTGTGACCTTTGTGGTATTGCCAGCTAATCGATCACTTAAAATTATTTTGGATTGACCAGTCACCAAATGATTAGGTAAAACCTTACTAAAGGTGGGGATTTGTGCTAAGATGAAATCGATGGTTACGCTATTGTCGTTTTACTGCTCTTAAAAAACCACGTACAACAACAGGAGAATACCATGAGTGTCATCAAGTCAATCACATCCCCGATGAAATTTTTGATCCAAGCCAATTTGCTGTCACAATTGGGTGAATACCTCAAGCCGTATGGTAAGGCAGGTCTGTTGGTTTGTGACCCTTTTATTTTGCAAAAAGCCCAACAAGACACCGAAGCAACCTTTAAAGAACACAATATCCAAGCGGTATTTAGTAAATTTAGCGGTGAGACCACGGACGATGAAATTAACCGTTTGCGTGCTATCATGGATGACAACAACGCTGAATTTGTGGTTGGACTTGGCGGTGGTAAAACCCTAGATACGGCCAAAGCGGTGGCGTATTATCAAAAAGTGCCTGTGATTATCATTCGTTGCCGTAAACCTGCGACTTCAGGCGGTGGATATAAGGCAATTGTTAAATGCGATGAGTTTTGCTATACTCATCTCACTATATTCAATGTCTTACATTCCACAGTTAAGTTAAGACTAAATTGCGAGTACGCAGTAACTTAACTGGTAAGACGTTTCCAAACACACACTTAAGCTAATTCGTGTCTATGACAATCCTAACGGTAGGATTAGCTTAAAATAAGAACCTAAGATGTACGGTGTGTCGTACGGGCGGTTGCCATTGTCTTAGGTTTGCGGTGGGGCTTCACCGTCTTGCAGAAGGAATCCCCTCACTTTAGGGAGGGGAGGAAGTCAAGGCAAAATTTTTTCAATCAATGGCGCAACCACAGTTTTACCACCAGCCACAAAACCGCCACAAGCGCAAGCATCGCTGCGACAAATAACCAAAGTTTGTGCATCTTGTCGTCAGCGTCAGTGGTAAGTTCGCGTTGTAGGCGCGCGCGGTCTGCGGCAAGCTGTTGCTGTAAGTCTTGTGACAACACAGCAGTAGGCGGTTTGGGCGGTGTTGGCGCGTTTGCCACTGACGTGAGCGGCGGCATAGTAGTTTGGCTCGTGCTAGCGATAGGCTGTGCAGGCGTTGGTTTGGCTAGTGCTGCGGTTATTTGTCCAGTCAAAAGTGGCAACGTGATGTGACTGGCAAGCGCCTCGGGTTTTGCTTCGCGTCTGCCTTGTGGCGGACGTTTTGCCATATCAGCGATAAAACGGCTTTGCCATAGTGTGCGTACGGTGATGTCGGTATGATTACGTAGCGTTTGGTATACCATTTGTAGCCAGCGCTGCGCCATCGGGTCAGGCGTTAGCCAATCGGTTTGGTTACTCACCAACGGATAAACATACAATTCACCTGCTTGCCAACGATACGGCAATAACAGTTGGCCATTTAGTGGCGGCTGGTCATACGCACGCACCTCCAAAATCAGCGCGTGGCTGCGCCCTGTCGGTAAATTGGCAAACCCTGCATAGCCGCCTGCTTGGGCAGCCAGCAGCTTGGGATTTTCTGCCAATCGCCGATACAGCGTGTTAATGGTGGCATCAAGCTTAGCGGCGTATTGATCGGCACGGGTGGTGTTGGTGGGCAGTGCCAACGTGATGGTTTGCGCCTCTGACGCAGGTGGGGTGTTTGCCATCTCCACCACCGTAGGGGCAAGCGGCTGCTGGGTTTGCAGCGTTTGGCAAGCCTGCGCCATCAAATCTGCCGTTGCCTGTGCGGCCGCTTGCCAATGGGTGGGCAATGCCTGCCCCATCGGCGCTTGGCTTGGGGTGAGCACCGCGAGTGGCACGCTGGCGGCTTGCGCCAAATGGTTGGCAAACCCCTGCGCTGTCTGAGCATCTGCCACCTCAAACAACTGCCCGACAACCACCGACAGCGGCGCGTGCAAGTCCTCAGGTGTGAGCATCACAAAACTGTGTGCCAACGTCGGTCGAAAATCCGTATCCGTCAGCCATGCGCTAATTTCGGCAAAATCTGCCCATTTGTACACCTGCCCTGCCAACTGTGCCGCCGTCGCGCCGATATAAAACCCCAGCGCATACACCAACGTTTGAAACTCGGGCAGTGCTTGCCACCGTGCAATATCTTGCGGCTGAACCTTGGCACGCAATGCCATCCACGCCGCATCTAGCCGCACCAAGCTTAGCGCGCTGCCATCAAACGCGATGGACTGTAGGGCATGGGCAAACGTCGGTAACGCCTGCCACAATTTGCCTGCACCAAGCTGCAGCAAATACTGGTCGGCCACGTCATTGGCATCTTGGGTCAAATCAATACGCCGTGCCGCCATCACAGCTTGGCGCGATGTGCGGTAAAACTCCTCCAAAGGGTTTTGCGCCACACCATCGTCCAAACTGTTGGCTAACTCAGCCTTGCCTGCCAACAGCTGTGCCAGTACTGCCAGCGGCTGGCACAACGCGCCACCAATGCGCGCCACCACCGAGTACTCAAACCGCGCAGGCAATGCGCCATCCTCAGACAACATTGGCATCTGTGCCAACGTTGTCCGCCGATACCACGCAATCGGCTCATCACAGTCATCGGCAACGCGTTGCCCCACATATGCCGCCAATGCCAACAGCAACGCCGCCCCACCCTGCCGCGCGGTGATTTGCTCAACCCCAAGCCCACGCGTGTGTAGCTGCTGACACAACGCCACGATAGCGTTATCGGCAATTTGTGGCTGGTCAAACGGGATTTTTTGTAGCGTCTGCCAGCCAAGCAGCACAAACGGCGGTGTTTGCTTGCTGCGTAAGTAATACAGCAAGGTGCGCATTTGTTGGTCGGCCGCGGCATCGGGCGCAAGTGCATCGGGTGCGTGATTGGACATGGTATTTACAAAGCAAAAATTTTTGCCAGTTTAGCCGATTTTAGCCGCTTGCGGTAGTTGGCGGTTATCATGCCAGCGTTAAACAACGTACACAACAAACACGTGTTTTAACCAACAAAAAAGCCAGCGCACGGCTGACTTTTTTTTAAGGTGAAATCTGAACAAACGTTAATCTATTGCAACATCAAATACTCAAACGCGGCCAAACCTGCTTTTGCGCCCTCACCCATGGCGATGTTGATCTGCTTAAATGGCACGGTTGATACGTCTCCGCAGGCAAAAATACCTTTGCGGTTGGTGCGACAACCCTCATCAATTTCAATCTCGCCACGCGCGTTGATATCAAGCAAGTCTTTGAACAACTCTGAATTGGGCACTAAGCCGATTTGTACAAACACCGCCGACAATGGCAAGGTTTTTTGCTCACCCGTTGCGCGCTCATTGTAAACCAGCGCGGTAACTTTGCCGTCTTGCGCTTGGATTTCTTGGCTGGCAACGCCTGTCAAGATGTCGATGTTATCACGCTCACGGGCTTTGTTTATCAGCACTTGGTCGGCGCGTAAGCTGTCGGCATACTCAAGCACGGTCACATGTTTGACAATCCCTGCCAAGTCAATCGCTGCCTCAATGCCTGAGTTACCGCCACCCACCACGGCAACATCTTTACCTTTAAAAAATGGGCCGTCACAGTGCGGACAGTATGCCACGCCGTTGCCGATGTTTTCTTCTTCACCTTTGATGCCAAGTTTACGCCATTTTGCCCCCGTCGCCACAATCACACTGCGGCTGGCAAATGTCTCGCCCGTGTTGAGCGTGATTTGGTAGGTATCATCGGCGTTTGCCACGACTGACTTGACGCTCACCGCCTGTTTGGTGGTGATAGCATACGCATCAATGTGCTTGGCAAAGTTTGCCGCAAGCTCATTGCCTGTGGTCAAAGGAATAGAAATCAAGTTTTCGATGTCTTGGGTGTCCTTGACTTGTCCGCCGATACGGTCAGCAATCAGCGTGACCGAGAGCCCTTTCCGCGCGGTATAAATCGCCGCGGCCGTGCCTGCAGGCCCTGCGCCAATGACGGTCACATCTTGCAAACCAAGCTCGCTGGTATGGCTTGCCCCTTCAGTCAAATCGGGGAACTTGTCTTGCAATTTATCAATCAGCTTGGCGGTGTCGATTTTACCATTGGCAAAGGGTTCACCGTTCAAAAACACCGCAGGCACGCCTTGGATGTTGTGTTTGGCGATTAAATCTTGAAACACACCCCCGTCAATCATTTCGTTAGAAATGTTGTCATTGAGCAAGGCAAATTGGTTCAGCGATTGCACCACCTCAGGGCAGTTATGGCAAGACAAAGACACAAAGGTCTGAAATTGCAGCGGTTTTTGGATACCACGAATCAAGTTTTGCACACTGGCATCAAGCTTTAGCTCGCTACCGCCTGCTTGCAAAATCGCCAAAATCAACGAGGTGAACTCATGCCCACCGGGGATACCGCTAAACACAATGCCTGTATCACGGCCTTGCGCGCGGATTTTAAAACTCACCGCAGACAACGCGCTATCGTGCTCATCGCTTAGGCTGATTTTATCCGTGGTGGCAGCGATTTGGCGCAAAAAGTCCAACAATTCAGCGCGTTTGGCGTGCTCACCTGTACCCACAACAAACTCAACCCCATGGGTCATGCGCTCACTGTAGGATTTGATAGCGTCTAATAAACCTTGGTCTAACATATACTTACCTCAATCTTGGTTGTTTCATCTCATCATTGGATAAGTGTATTATTGGGCTTTTGCCCACACTTGGCAACCGTATCCTATCAATTATTATGTTTTATAAAATAAAACGATAGAACGAATACGTTTTATTATTTAAACCATTGAAGGTTACAATAAACCAGCAGAACTTTAAACCGTTTGGGCTACAATGAATTTAGATAAAGTGTAAAAATAATCGGCTTTATCGTTTAAGCACCCGTATTTAAATCAATCGGATAACAGGAAGGATACCATGTTCCCAGAATATCGCGACCTAATTAGCCAACTAAAAACCAGCGACCAACACTTTGCCAAGTTGTTTGACAAACACAATGACCTTGACCACCAAATCGCCAATCTTGAAAACGACCCCGTTGCCGCTGCTAGCCGTGATGTGGATATTGAAGCCTTAAAAAAAGAAAAATTGGGCCTAAAAGACCAGCTGTATAGCATTTTATCAAAGCATCAGCCAACCAATGCCGCCAACAGCCATGCCAACGGCTAAACACGCGGCCGACATTGACACCAACAACGCCCTGCTGTATCGCAGGGCGTTTTTTGGTGATATGGTCCAGATAAGGCTCACCGCGCCCAGATGACAGGGCACAAAAAACCTGCCGTAAGACGACAGGTTTTTTATTTTATCCTAGCACAAACGTCAAGCCGTGGATAGCCGATTTTGTGCTAAAACGTGCCAAAAACTAACCCGTTAGATTAGATTTTGCCCACAAGGTCTAGGCTAGGTTTCAAGGTTTCTTGACCTTGTTCCCAAGCGGCTGGGCAGACTTCGCCATCATTTTCACGCACATACTGTGCCGCTTTGACTTTACGCAGCATATCAGCGGCTGAGCGGCCAATGCCGAGGTCATGGATTTCAGCGACTTTGATTTTGCCATCTGGGTCAACCAAGAATGTACCGCGTAGCGCAGCGTGGTCTTCTTCAATCATGATATTAAAGCCACGGGTCAATGCGCCTGTACCATCACCCAACATTGGGTATTGTACTTTACCAATGGCAGGTGATGCGTCATGCCATGCTTTGTGGACAAAATGGCTGTCAGTTGAGACGGCATACACCTCTACGCCAAGTTTTTTGAACTCTTCATAGTGGTTTGCCATGTCTTCAAGCTCAGTTGGGCAAACAAAGGTGAAGTCATGTGGGTAGAACAAGAAAATCGCCCAGTTGCCTTTGACATCGTCTGATGAAATGGTTTTAAATTCGCCATTCACAAAGGCTTCGGTTTTAAAATCAGGGATGGTTTGGTTAATAATTGCAGCCATGGTTATATCCTCTTTATGGTGTATGCCGCCATCAACTTATAAATGGCGGTTGTCATTTGACTGGGTTAGTATGCCGTAGGGCGAACAATCAGTCTAGTTTAAAGTTTTTATAAAATCGTTTGATTTTATCAATCATAAAACATCAAGACCGCTTGATATAAATTGCTCAAGCACCAGCAGTATAACGCGGCGGTGTGTCAAAACCATGACACAATTGTAAGCCAAGTGTGGCACAACGGTGACAAGGTAACAAGTGGGCTAGCTGTCCATCGTCCATTGTCTTGCCTTTGGGTTTAACCCAACGCTTTTTTGTAACACATCAAATAGTCAGACACGTATAGTACCGCGTGAAGTCACAGGTTTACGGCAATGAATAATGAGCCAACAGGCTAAGTGTGGCGCAATCCGTACTATTTTTTGCCTAAATATCACTTGACCAAAATTTTTGTCAGCCGACGGTCAAAAGCAAGGCTGATTGACGATTTTACTAATTTTTTGCTATCAATGACCAAACTTTTTTAACGCAATATTTACCCAAATTAAGTAGTTGGATTGGGTATAATGGTTTAGATTGGGTATGTTGTCCACCATTTGTTCGAGCGGCTTGCAGGCGTGTTGTGTGCTTTAGCGTCATATAACAGCGGCGTGGTAGGGCCAAATTTTGGCATTTTTTTACTAAAGAAACCTTTGCACGAACAAATGCACAAAAGTTTGTAAAAGTGATATAATACAGTAAAATCAAACAGATGGCAAAAGACACGAATATGGCATGGAAACAAACAGGGCAACTCTCCCTAGCAGACAGTCTCATTAACGCTCACAAAGCCATCGAAGAACTCGATGAACTACATAACCTAATCAACTGGCAAAGTATCGAACACACCCTACGCCATGTCCATAGCAGTGACCGTGGCGAAAGTGCCTTTCACCCTGTCATCATGTTTAAAATCTTACTA